>LJCR01001125.1 GCA_001399705.1 Kouleothrix aurantiaca | reverse complement strand
GTCGAAGGGCGTAGTCGAAGGGTGTCGGCCCTTGCGTTTTCCATAAACCAGCCGAGCAGACGAATCCAAGTTGTGATGGTCGTCGTTTTCTCAGTAGAGCAAAGTTAATACCCCAGAGCAATATCTATATTTTATGAAAGCGCCAAACGAAAAATTGACAGAGCTTTTGTTCACTCGGTACATGCTTCAGTCATTTCGCTTGAATGAGGTATCTCTATATGCGCCTTCAAGTCGTGAGGAATTCTACAAGGGCTACGACGCCAAATTTATTGGAAAGAAAGGTTGTCGAGAGCTTTATTTGCAGTTCAAAACGCCAAACTTGACACGTAGTGGATTTACAATACGCCTCCAACGCCATCAACACAATAGATTGAGAAGATATCCTCACGGCTCCGCCTATTATGTCAGTCACGTGTTTCGAGGTATATCTGAAGTACAAGACGCTCAGCTTAAAGTTTCACAGTCTAGCGACTTTCTGAGGCAGTATATTGCAATAAATGCTTCTTCACTCCCTTGCAACACCAACTTTGTTCAATATACAAGCGAGCCAATTTCCGAGTACCCAGGCGAGCCAAAGTATAAGACTGAGCAGGATGGAAACATTAGAAAAGCTCCAACAGATCTGATAGGATCAGAATGGCTACGCGGCGATTTACTTCTACAAAAGTTTAAAGATAGGAAGATCGGGAGGCAGATCAGATTCAGCGACTTTGTAGCTGATGAGAATATGTTTGATCTTATCGAGGAGGAAGAGGGTAATTTCGGAATTATGCTACGAATATACGATCCACCAACATCATAGGAAATACACAATGCCTGATGTATGGAATCGAGTACAGCAGCTCCAGGGCAAGACGCTGCAAACACTTCGCCAAAAGAAGCTATTCGATATTATCGAAGTTCGCGCCGATCGCGTCATCTTCAAGCCCCGCGACGGAAACGGAACGTTGCGCTGGTGTGAGCGTGAGAGTATTGAACGACTGTACAGCTTATCACGAGCGACTGAGCCATTATCGCCCTCGCAAGTGCAGAAAGAATTACCGACGAGTCGCAATTCGTCGTATATTGCCGCCATTATTGGCATTCTGCGCGAAAGTTAGGCTCTTTTTTATAAGGGAGTTCGTCGCGGCGAGGCCTACCCCACCAACCCCAGGTTCACCAGCGCCGTGCGCAGCTGGTTAATCTTGTCTGCCAGGTCGCGGAAGTTGTTATTCAGCGTCGTCTGATTGAATGCCGTGCCCACATCGGCCACTACGCCATCCGACGTGCCCACGCTCACGGTCAGCGCCGCAACCACTTGGCGAATCACCGCCGCCGCGCCCAGGAAGCCAATCATTGGCGCGGTGCCCGAGGCTTCGATCCTGAACGCCTCGCGCGCCGCCGTGTCAAACGTGTAGAAGATAGTTCGTGCCTTGCGGCTGGCATCCACCGCCGAGACCCAGCTTGTTCGTTGCAGCATCTGGTTACGGTTTTGCGTGTCGCTCGATGCGTTGAATACATGATCCTGCCCGAAGCCCGCCGCCGGCGTCACGCCCGAAGCAAGAACGTTGTAGCTCATCACCGTCAGCGTGTTATTCGCCGTGCTATGCGGCGGCACAAAGGTTTGTCCCGAGGTCCAGCTATTCGCGCTCGCAATCCGCGCCAGCGCCGTCGAAATCCACGAATCAAGGTTCGCCGCCGCGCCGGTTTTCGGTATCGCGTTCGCCGCAGGCGTGGCCGTCGCTATCTCATCCCCGCCGCCGTTCTGGTGGCTGGCAGCGTGCGCGATTGGCGTCCTGGCATCGCTCAGGCGCGCATCAGCCGACGACACGATCCCGCCGTGCGCGCTTGTCGTCAGCGCCGCATGCGCGCTATCCGCAGCCGCCCGAGCGCTGGCTTCCGCCGAAATATCAGCGGCCAACGCCGTATCAGCAGCGGCCCGCGCTGAACTTTCGGCACTATCCGCAGCTGCCCGCGCCGAGGCTTCCGCACTATCCCCGCTCGATCGCGCGGCGGCTTCTGTCGCAATATCGGCAGCCAACGCAGCATCCCCCGCCGCCCGAGCTGCCGCTTCCGCCGCCAGATCGAGCGTTCGCGCAATGCTGGCCGAGAGCCACCCGTCATCGAGAAAGCCGCTTGGCAGCGCAATGGGCCCAGCGTTCGGCGTTGGCACCGTCGTAAACTCCGGCGATTCT
>LJCR01001124.1 GCA_001399705.1 Kouleothrix aurantiaca | reverse complement strand
CTTCCCCAACCCGGCGCAGTATATTCGCGAGGTGGCGCGCGTACTGCGGCCCGGCGGGCAGTTCGTGCTCGATGACAACATGGCGCCCGAGGACGACGCGCTCGACGCCTTTATGAACCGTTTCGAGCAGTGGCGCGACCCCAGCCATGTGCGCGCCTGCCGGCTGAGCGAGTGGCAGGGCTGGATCGAGGCGGCGGGCATGGAGGTGGTGCACGCCGACCCGCTGCGCAGCAAGTCGTTTGGCTTCGCGCCATGGGTCGAGCGCCTGCCCATGCCGCCCGGCGAGCGCGAGCGCTTCGAGGCCTGGCTGCGCAGCGCGCCCGAGGAGTGCCGCGCGGCGTTTGGCTTACGTGTGCTGAATGGCGAGATTGAGGCGATTGCGACGATGTACGCGATTGTGCTGGCGCGCAAGGCCGGCATGGGCCGCGAGGGCGAGCGGGAATAGGCGCCCAAGCAATGCTCTAAAATGCCGCATTCCAGCGTTCGATCCAACAAAGCTGCGTATAAGCAATGTGGTTCGAACAAAGGAGGATGTATGGCTATTGGTGATGCGGAAAACGCTTGTGCGGCTCGCTTCCAGGTTGGATCGGAAGACTACTGGAAATGTGTGCAAGATCAGCACTGTGGGGCTAACCCAGGCATTTTATGCCAGGGGCGGGTCTTGGTTGAGCGCGTCGTAAACCCCAACCCAGTCGGCAATCAGTTGGGCCTGAAGGGCTTGAAACCCGAAACACTTGAACTTGCGCGCCAGCTCGCCGCTGAACTGCAGCAGCCCGGCGCGCGCGTTTCTGCCACACGCACACTGCAGCTTGCCGAGGCGCTGCAGGAGGCTGGCTACCCCGAGCTGGCGCTGCAAGGCATGGAAATTGCCAAGCAGGTTGAGACGGGGCGCGCCCAGCCGCGGGTGCAGATTGTGACGCGGCTGAACGATTTGCAGGCTATTTCGCGAACGGCGCTGGCCGACCGCGCGGTTGGGCGCAACCTTACGCAGTAGGGCTGCCCACCGGCCCGGGGGAAACGTCGCCAATGGCGGGGCGCGTTTCTTCCGGGCCTGTTTGTGCTGGGCTTGCCTGGCCGGCGAAATGCTCCTGCAGGGCGCGGTGAAGAAAGATGTAGCCACCACCCACGCGCCGCAGAAAGGTGCGGCCGGTTGCGTCGTTCAGAAAGCGAACGTAGCGCTGGGGCGTAGATTGTTGACGGAGCAGTAGCGCCCGCAGCATCCAATGGTCGATGAATGCCGCTAGGCCGCTGCGAAACCCCCACAGCAAGCCAACAAACACAATTGTCGCGGCCACCTCGTTGCCGCTGGCAGCCGTGCGAAACAGCAAGCCCCACAGGAGCAGTGCCAGCACAATTCCTATTGCCAGCCCGGTTAGCGCGTTGCGTCCCGAGCGCCAGATGCCCTGGTTCGGGCGGAGCCGGGTGTCGGCTTTCAGTTCGGCACTCGTCAGCCCCGCCACCAGCGCAAAGGTAAGCCCGCTGCGCACCCCTTGCTCCCAGCCAAATGCCATGCCAATGCCCAGGCCAATGAGTGCGCCTGCCACAAGACCCGCCCGCCACGACCAGCGCAGCCGCTCGGCAACCAAAATTTGCCCGCCGTGGCTGGCGAGCAAGCCGCTGCCGAGGCCCAGGCCAACTCCGATGTATAGCATCATGCTCCACGATGTTTGCCAACGGCCCGGCGAGATCAGCAGCGTGCCAATTCCAGCCGCCAGTGCGGCACTTAGTCCGGTGCCAAGGCCAACAAAAACGCCAATCGCCAGCTTTTGGCCAGTACGACGAGCGATCTGCGCTGCAAGTGCACGCAGCGGATTGAAAGCGAGCAGCACGAATATGCTGGTTGGCAGCGCGAAAATTGGTGTGAAAAGCGCAATAATAACTAGCGTGCGCACTAGCCCGGCAAGGATTATGCCGGCCTGAAGCAGAAATGCAGCACAGGCCAGTCCAGCGCTGAGGCCGGCCAGTGCGGCCCAGTGCAAGCGGCGGCGCATCGGCCATTGATCGGTTCCGTTGCGGGCAAGGTCGGCGCCGAGCATGCAGCCAAGCGCAGCACCAATGCCCCACAACACGCCCAAATTCTGCCCGCGCGTCGCGCCGACCAGCAGACCAACACAGCAACCAATGATTAGCGGCACCAGCAGGTAATACCAGCGCGCAAGCTGCGCGGGCAGCCAGTC
>LJCR01001123.1 GCA_001399705.1 Kouleothrix aurantiaca | reverse complement strand
CCGCCACGCCCGCCACCGCCGCCACCACTCCATCCGCCGCTGCTACCGCCGCTGCCCGAGCTGGATGGCGCGCTGGTGAAGCTCGCCGTGGTCGAGTTCAGCATGTCGAAGAAGCCCGAGCTCATGGCATTCAGGCCGGTGAACGCGCCGCCCGCCATCTGGTCGAGCGAGGGCATGCCGCCACCCTGGCCGGCGGGCGTGCCGGTGGTATCGCGGCCATGGTGGGTCTGGCTATGGGGGTAGCCGTAGCCATAGCCATACGGGTAGTACCAGCTTGGCGCAGGCGTATTTACTTGTTCAAAGCGCTGCACCCAGCTGCGCTCCAGGCCAAAGGCCACCGCGTAGGGCAAATAGCGCTCGAACTGGTCTTTCGCCTCGGCAACGTTGGTGTACTTATCGACGCGCTCGAGGTAGCGGCGGAATGCCTGCCACTTGGCCGCCGCGGTGGCGCCCTGCGCCGATTTGCGCGGCATGGCGCGGCTGAGGATCAGAAAGCCCACGGCCAGGGCGATCAGCACAAAGCCCAGCAGCGGCGCCAAGGGTGTGTAAAGCGCTACCAGCGAGGTGCCGAAGCAGCCGGCCAGCACGGCAATCACCAGAAACAGCACCGCGAAGAGCGTGTAGCGGTTGCGCACGCTGTTGGGGTTTTCGTCGAAGTAGCCCTGCTTCACCACTTCCTCGTACATCTCTTTTTTCAGCGTGGGGATGGTGGTGTAGAACTCATTGCGCAGGCTGTCGAGCGTGCGCTGGTCGCGCGAGCTGCCAAACACTTTCTCGAATAGCGTGCGCTCGTATGTGCGCAGCTGCCGCAAATCGCCGTTGCCGCGCACAAATGTGAATTCGCGCGAGCTGCCAATAAAGCCCTGCTTGGTTTCTTCGCTGATCTGCAAATAGCCGCGCCGCGCCAGGTCCACGAGTGTGGCGATAATATCTTTCATGTCGGCGCGCTCGTCGATCAGCGTGCCCACCAGGCCGGCGGGTACATCTTCCGGCGGCGTTGGGTAGAACTCGGCCACCACGCCGGTTGGCAGGTCGCGCCCGCGCCGGTACCACATCAGGTACAGGCCGCCAAAGCCGCCCAGCCCCAGCAGCATTGAGGTGACGAGCACAATCAGGCTGTAGAACGGCTGTTTGGCTTTGCGCGCTTCGGCCTCGGCAATTGCCGCGTCGTCGGCGGCCTGCCAGCTCGGCTTGGCGGCGCTCACCACGCCATGCGGGAACTGCACGCGCACTTCCCACTCGGTGCCACCGCCGAACGAGCGCCCATCAAACACGGCAGTGCCGTCTTCGTCGATGCGCGCGTGCCCGCTTTCCTCGCTCGTGTTGCGGTACGTTGAGACCTTCATCTGGCTGGGCGTGACGCCCTGCGGCAGATGTACCGTCACCTGCGACTGGTTGATCGTGTAGCCGCGGTCGGACTCAATAAATTTCCAGAAGAACTGGTCGCCAGCGTCGTAGATGCGCAGCGCGCCCTTGAGCGTGTAGCGCAGCGTAAAGGTGCGGGTCTTGTCGGTGGTGGCGGGGAAATACCAGGTGATTTTTTGCGAGCTGCTGCTGCGGTCGAGCGTGAAGGTGTTTGGGCTTTCGCCGCTGGCCTGGCGATACTGCTGGCCATTTTCGCTGACGCTCCAGCTCGTAATGTCTTCCACCCGGTTGAGCGGGATGTCGCGAAAGGCGAAACGGAACGGCCCGCCGTCGAAGCGCGTCTGCCACGTTTCGACCATCTGGACATCACCGTTGGGCAGAATGGTGGCATCGCCGTTGCGGCGTTCGACCGTGACCGACTTGGATTGCGCGGCAGCCGGGCCGGCGAAGGGCAGGGCGACAAGCAGCAGCACAAAGCCGAGTATCAGCCGGTGCCCCCCATGTCGCCAGTGAAACAGGAGTTTATTCATCGATGATCACCTACCTTCAGTCGCAGAAAGGGTGGCTGGCGTGCGTGGCGCGCTGGCCAAAACAGAACGGGTGAGACTGACATCGGTTGTTCTCACCGTAGTATATACGCTTTTTCGTGCCGCTGGGTCGCAGTTTGGCGGAAATTGCCAATTTGGCTGTCTTCGCGCAATGCGCACACGCCGTTCACAGCATCTTCACAGCCGCGCCGTACGCTGATGCCAGAGATTTGGGAGGAATGACATATGAACATGAACCGACGGCAATTTCTGCGCGCTTCGGGCA
>LJCR01001122.1 GCA_001399705.1 Kouleothrix aurantiaca | reverse complement strand
CCACCCTCCTGCCCACATGGACTGTCAACCATTTCGATAACGATGAGCGGAGGCATCATACGGAAAACTGGCCCAAAGATTGTACTTGACATTGGGTCCACCTTACCAGCGCCTATAGCCGAGCGTTGCAGGAGTTTGCCGCGTCTGTGGGATGTGGCAGGGACAAGCAGATTGTCTTGGTAGAAGACAATGCTGGATGGCACACCAGCCAGAAAGTCGTCGTCCCAGAAGGGCTGCATCGTGAACGGTTGCCGCCCTATTCGCCAGAACTGCAACCGGCAGAACGCTTGTGGCCACTGACGAACGAAGCGCTGGTCAACCAGCATTTTGCCGACCTGACAACACTGAGTGAGGTGCAAGCCGAACGCTGTCGGACGATACAGCACCTGCGTGAGCAGATTCGTTCGCGAACCAACTTTCATTGGTGGCCTCAAAATGCGTAAGCACCAGGATGACTACTTATCCGAAATTGGTATTAGACAAGCGGCGCTGCAATTGCAGGCACAGGACGATGAGCATCGAATTGATTTAAGACTCATAGATTTATACTGGCACCGTGAGCCAGGCATGGCAGTGGAACGAATAGACTGGAATAATTGAGCCTTTCCCTTTTGGACAGGAAATTACTCTCCTTCTGTTCAGAGACGCATACGCCGCTATCGGCCATACTGATCAAGAACGCCGTCGAGGAGCAACACTGGTCTGCCAGCTCGCTCGCCATTATCGCGATGATCCGTGACTGCTTGGACGACATAGAACGGTGATGAGCCGACGGAGGGCGCAGGAGAACATACGATGCCAGCACCTGAGCAGGATAGACAACAGATTGCGGCAATCATTGAGCAGTATCGTCGTGGGTTTGCCACACTGGACGTAGCCGCGTTGACGGACATCTGGGATCAGGACTACGACCACATCATCTATATTGCCCAAGAAATGGTTCAGCCCGTACAGGGCTGTGCAGCCGTCGAACGCTACTACCAACGGGTCGCTGGCTTCCTTGAACAGGTCAAAACGATGGAGGTGAGCGACGTATGCGTAGATGTGCTTGGTGAGGTTGCCTATGCCTTTTTGAGCTTTCACTTCGAGGGCGAAGTCCAGGGGCGACCGCACATTGCAGATGGACGTGCCACATTTGTGCTGCGCCGCACGAGCGGCATGTGGAAGGTGATTCACTACCATGAGTCGCATCCTGGAGACGCTTGAGTGAGGCATGAGAGGAGGCCTTATGAGCACGTTTCCCTAGGCAGAACTCGCGTACATACAGCCGCACCAGCTGGGCAGACTGGCGACGATAAGCCGGTGTGGGGAACCGCAGGTCACACAGCGGTTGGCTTTCGGTATAATGCTGAACGTGACACCATTGATATAGGCGGCACTGAGTTGGA
The DNA here is from genome assembly GCA_001399705.1 of Kouleothrix aurantiaca. Taxonomy (GTDB): domain Bacteria; phylum Chloroflexota; class Chloroflexia; order Chloroflexales; family Roseiflexaceae; genus Kouleothrix; species Kouleothrix aurantiaca. The sequence continues at coordinate 793 of LJCR01001122.1, read as the reverse complement.
GAAGTCGCGCATGATACAAATCTATCCAGTTCCCAACTTTATTCCGCGTGATTAACTCAGCGATGAGCGATTATTGTTGTTTATACAATACCACGACCAAAAGAGAGGCGGAGGATCTTGCGACGTTCGCCCGCCAGTGTGAAGCTGCACGGCGACATTGGTTTTGGCCCGTTCCCGCACTCGCTCGATCAGCCACTGTCGTATGCGACGGCAAAACACGCGATTGGAACAACGATTGCGGGTACACCTTAGACGAGGAAACGGAAGAATCGAAAACGAATTAGCGCTCACCTTTGTTGGTTCAGTGTCGTGACCATGTCGTTCACAAAGCATAGGAGCCTGTATGCCACTGATCTTGCTTGCGCATTTTTTGGCCCGCATCCTCGGCTTTCGCCATCGCGATTCCGAGGAGTTCTACCGCATGTTTGATGTCATTGGCGGCTTCTGGCTGATCGTCCCGATCTTCGCCGCGCAGGTGCTGCTGTCGAGGCTGACCCGCTGGCTGCTGCCGCTGCCCACGGCCGGTGCCGTCGAGAATGTCCTGAACGTGCTGCTGACGGCGCTCGGCATCTGCCTCGCGACCACCTGGATGCCGTTTGTCGAGCACACCGGTTTGCACGAACCGGGTGAAATGCGTGCTGGCGGGCGCCACGTGGCGGTCTGGTTCGCACGCGCGATTCCCTACCTCTATGGTATCGTGGCGTTTGCCTTCTCGCTGGTCATGACCGGAGCGTTCGCCGGAATGATCCTCATGGCGCTTATAGGATTCTCAGAGGTGCTGCCGGGTCCAGAC
>LJCR01001121.1 GCA_001399705.1 Kouleothrix aurantiaca | reverse complement strand
GCGGCCATCCTGGTCGGCGCACAGGGCTGTGACAGTGGCGTACTGTTCGCGCTCAGCCGCGGGGATGCTGTTCCAATGGAACAAAAAGCGCTCCAGCGCGTTCGGCGCGCAGGCATCATCCGAGGCGATCTCAACCATGTAGGTGCCCCGCGACTCCTGCAGCGCGATGTTGTACGAGGTTGGGTAGCCTTCGTCGCGCTTGTAGATGTAGCGAATCGGGAAATCGGCCTCATTGCTCCAGCGCTCCATCAGCTGCGGCGTGCCATCTTTCGATTCGTTGTCGATCACCAGCCACTCAAAATCGCGCACAGTCTGCTGGCGCAGGCTTTCGTACACACGGTCGATCATGTGCGCGCGGTTGTGCGTGGGCGTGAAGACAGTGAACGTCGGCGGTGCGTGTGTTTCCATTGCTGCGGTCCTTTGCCTTAGTTGCGCTCGCGAAACACTGGTTTGACCGAGCGGCCCACCAGGTATTCGCTCACGCCGTGTTCAAGCGCGCGCCGGTACACCTGAAACGCCCCGGCAAACGCCTCGACCGTCCGGTCGATGTCGTCGTCGCTGTGCGAGTAGCTGACTACCAGCGACGGTGCGAGCACGCCGCGCCGGATCAGCTCTTGCAGCATCAGGGTGCGGAACGCCTGCGAGTCGCGGCGTTCGGCGTCGCGCGTGGCATAGACCAGGTTGGCGGGCAGCCCAATCACCTGGACATAGCCTTCGAGTTCTTCGGCGGCGATTGCCGCGTTGATGCCGTCGCGCAGGCGGCGGCCCTGCCGATCCAGAAATTCAACCACCGGCTCGTGCTGGTAGACCTGCATGGTCGCCATGCCGGCCGCCAGCGTGTGCGTTTCCGCGCCGTGCGTGGTGGAAAGCAGGAACACGCGCCGGTGCTCGTGCTGCAGGCCGCCACGCTCCATAAATTCGCGCTTGCCCACCAGCGCCGACAGCGCGAAGCCGTTCGCCAGCGCCTTGCCATAGGTCGCCAGATCGGCCTCGACGCCGTAGCGCGCCTGGCCGCCGCCGTTGTGCAGGCGGAAGCCAGTGATCATTTCATCCAGCACAAACAGCGCGCCGTTTGCGTGGCACAGCGCTTTCAGCTGCTGCAAAAAGCCCTCGGCCGGGTTGGCGCTTTTGGCCGGCTCAAGCATCACGCAGGCGATCTGGCCGGGGTACTGCGCGAACAGCGCCTCGGCGCTTGCCAGGTCGTTGTAGCGGAAGCCGACCGTCAGCGCGCGCACGGCCTCGGGGATGCCAGCCGCCATCGCCGTCGTGCCAATAAACCAGTCGTTGTACGAGTAGAATGGGTGGTCGCTGCAGATCGCCACCATGGCGCGGCCGGTATACGCACGCGCCAGCGTCAGCGCCGCAGTAGTGACAGTCGAGCCGTCCTTGGCAAACTTCACCATCTCGGCGCCGGGGATCATGCCCAGCAGCATCTCGGCGCATTCCAGCTCGATCGCGGCCGGCCGCACGAAGTTGCTGCCCAGCTCGATCTGGCGCGCAACCGCCTGCACCACCGGCGCGTAGGCGTGGCCCAGCGTCACCGAGCGCAGTCCCATCCCATATTCAATAAACTCGTTGCCATCAACATCCCAGACATGGCAGCCCTGCCCGCGCGCAATAAAGCCCGGCGACAGCTCGGGGTACTGGTCGTCGCCTTTGGCGTAGGTATGCGCGCCGCCGGGGATGATCGCGTGGGCGCGTGGCCGCAAGTGCTGGGATCGGGTGAACTTCATGGCAGGCTCTCCCTTTGCAGATCTGGCGCACGCTGGCCCTGCGCCGCCGGCAAGACCTCGGCCAGCAGGCCGTTCCATTGCGCCATCACCTGTTCCAGGCCAAAGCGCTCAAGAACATCGGGCGCGCGCAGCGCCAGCCGCGTTCGCTCGGCGGCATCGCCCATCAAACGGCCCAGCGCGGCCGCAAGCCCGGCCTCGTCGCCGGGCGGCACCAGAACACCGTCAATGCCATCGCGAATAATGTCGCGCGGCCCGCTCGGGCAGTCGAAGCTCACCACCGGCAGGCCGCACGCCATGGCCTCGCACAGCACATTCGGGAAGCCTTCGTAGCGCGACGCCAGCGCAAACAGGTCGGCCCGCGCCATCTCGCCAAACGGGTCGGGCGTCACGCCGGGCAGGCGCGCGCGCCCCCCCAGGCCCAATTCCTGCGCAAGGCCTTCCAGTGCGGC
>LJCR01001120.1 GCA_001399705.1 Kouleothrix aurantiaca | reverse complement strand
GGGGCTGCGGTGGCTGGAGGCTGGCGGCAGGCGCGTGGGCAGGGCGCGGTGGCCAAGCAGGTAGGGGGGAACGTGTCGGTTCTGCCGCAGCGCACGCGCGAGGGCCGTCTGTGCGTCGGGTCCTGGGCCGTGGCGGCGAAACGCGAAGAGCGCCCGGGGGTACAGCCAGGCGGCGCCTTCACCGTCATCGGCCCCGTCGCGCGCTGCTGGGCCTCGTCCTGGCGCGAGGGTCCGCAGCCACTGCTTGATGAGCGCCGCGAAGCTGGCATCATCCCCGACCTCCAACAGGGCCGACGCCAGGAGGTAACGGATGCCCTGGTTGTCGTTGGGATTGAGGCGCAGCAGCTCCTGATAGTGCCGGATCGCCTGCTGATGCTCGCCGAGCTTCCAGAGACAGTCGGCCAGACCACAACGGGCACACATGTACGGCCGGGTTTCTACGATGCCCCAAAATGAGCCTTTCCACTCCGCGAAGCGGTCGGGACCAATCGCTCGCTCGCCGGCCCGCATGGCCTGCTCGTAGAGGAGGAGTTCGTCATGCAGATTGTGCGTGGTGGTTTCCGCGAGGATGGTGAAGGCATCGGCACAGTTGGGATCGAGCCGCAGCGCGAGTTCGGCGAGCGCGACCTGCTCCGCCGTCGTGGGCGCTTCCCAGGCGTCGTAGCAGAGCTGTTGGGCGATATCGGTGAGCTGGATATCGGGAAACGGCCCCACCTCCCGCCCATCGGCATGCAGGCGCTGACGCCAACCGCTGCGTATGGTCGCGTCGTAGTGCGCGATCGCCAGCGCCCGTGCGTAGGCCTGCGCGATCTCAAGCGCTGCAAAGCGTGGATACGGATCGAGGGCGCCATGGATGGCAAGCACGGCCCGGCCGAGCGCCTGGCAGACCTCTGGATCGGCCAGGGCGGCCTGGATCTCCGCACGCCATGTCTCACGTCCGTTGGCCATCGCGAAACCTTTCGCTCACATCGGCCACACGATAATACCACGACGCCGGCGATCTGCCAGCTCGCCGGCGTTTTATTTGCGCCGAAAGCGGTCCGGTCCTAGCACCGCGTACCCGCGCGCCTGGTACGGCGGGGCCTGTGCCATGCGCTCGAACTGTACGGCGAGCGCCGCCCTGGCCGCCAGCTCCAGATGCGGATGATGACGATCACCGGACTCGGTCGTGTCGCAGCCAAAGCACCAGCCGGTGGAGGATTCGCTCACGACGAGCCCCGGACTGTTACAGTGGCGGCAGATCGTCCAGAACGCCGCGCGCCTCCTGATCGTAATCACCCGATCGCCGTGCTCGAACGCGCAATCACGCTCCGGGTCAATCAGCGTCTCCCGCGGCGGATAGCCAAGAAACACTGTTGTGTTGCGCACCAGGATGTAGAGGCCGCTGCTCAGCCAATCGTCACCGGATCAGAACATCAGCACGCGCCCAAACCCCAGCACGACCAGCGCCGCTTTCCGCCAGGCGTCGACTGGGGGCGCATATGCGCCCTTGACGTCGACCCACAGCCGGCGTGGCAGCTCGAAGTCTGGGAGATAGCCAATGCCGTCAACCGCGTACGCCGCGGCTGGGGAACGAACGGGATGCGCAGGGTCGTGAGGAAGACCGCGAGTCGCGCCTCGCAAGCGCTGCGCTAGACGACGCCATTGTAGCAAACTGGCGTTGATACGACGTGCTGGCTCATACTTGGTCCCTGCAGCAGGTGCTGCACGATTATACCACTGCGACACAATGCCGGACATGCAGACCTCTACAAACGGCTGGAAAGGTGCGCGTTAGGAGGACGACGCGTCCGGCTGGAGGATATTCATCCGCTCCTGGACACCCCGGATCAGCGCCGGCCAGGAGGGATGCTCCTCGTTCAGCGGAACCGGGAGCGAGGCGACTGGCAGCCGGCCTTCGCGGGGTGCGAGGGCCCGCGCTACCGCCCAGCGCAGCGGCTTGCCGGGCGCCGCGACGGCGACCAGTAGCGCCAGCGCGCCGCTGACCTGGAGCGTCAGCGCAACGCACCAGCCGTTTGGCAGACGCTCGATAGCGCCCTGGGGATCGACCAACTCCCACACTCCGCTGGCTGGCGCCGCGCGGATCTGCACTTCACGACGAGACATGGCCCCGGCGATGCCGGGGAGCGCCGCGCGCAGCACGTCAGCGAGCGCTGCGGGGGCCTCATGCACCGCGGCCCCTG
>LJCR01000112.1 GCA_001399705.1 Kouleothrix aurantiaca | reverse complement strand
TGTTTACTCAGTACGCATAAATTATACACCAATCCGATAATATTTCAATATATAAGATAAACTTTATCAGTGTCTTTGACATTTTATGCGACTCACCGTATAGTTTTAGCGACTGCAATCAGCAAAAGGTATCAAATGCCACTCTCTGTTAAAAGCCACCTTAAAGAGATCATGCTTCGACGCGAGCAAGATCCAACCACGCCTCGACCTCATAAGAGGCCAGGGCGTGTTCGCTATAGCATTAGCGAGCTTGCAGAAGAAACTGGTGTACCGCGTGTCACCCTCGATCGGGTGGCGCTTGGGGCGGAGAATGTGCCAGCCGGGGTATTGGTACGGTTAGTTGAACATTTTGGCCTGAGCGGCATCGACGAGTTATACGAGGTTGTCGCTGAAGATGACAGCGAGCGGTAGGCTTATCGTCTCGCTCCATCCACACCAGGCAGTCGGCAACAACCTAGCAACAAGCAACAACCCCATTCAGCCATGTGTTTAATTCAAGCGCATGGCTTTGTTATGCCGTAAAACCAGTCTTGGAGTTGAGCCAAAAATATTTCGTGTTGCCAAATTTGTTGCTGATGTTGCTAGTTTGTTGCTAGGGGTAGCAACAAATTTTACCGCATTAGGAAGCCTTAAAATGGTATTTGTTGCGTTGTTGCTGAATTTTTGAAAAACAGTATATAGAGATTACTTACCATAATGTATATAAGGTGTGGTGTATATATAATGAATTTCGCAAAAATTCAGCAACAACGCAACAAGGGGCTTTTTACCGCATTAGGAAGCCAAACTTTTTGTTGCTACCTTCTGCAACAGCTTGCAACATCGGCAACAAATTCAGCAACACCCGATTTGCTGTATCGCATCAGCAAGCCTTAAATGCTTGTTGCCGTCTTGTTGCTAGTTGCAGCGCCCCCGACTGGCCGCACGCAACAAAACCAGCAACACCACGAGAGGCGCTTCGACTGGATGATGCACGAACCAATAGAGAGTGTTTGTTATTCGGCTCATCGTTGATGGTGCAGACTGATTGGCCATCGAGAGGTGCAGCGGAAGACGCAGCATCCCTCATATAAACCGCCTATTTTTGGCATTTACAAAATTTGCCAAAAATAGGCGGTTTAAGTGAAGGGCATAAACAAACCAGCACCCGTCCTTGACACCCTTCGAGGTGCGCCCTTCAATCACATCCTTCTCGCTCACACTCCGCACTCCTTCACCAAGCGCCGAGACTGCTCACTCGGCGCTTCGGTGTATGAGAGATTCATCAGTGAATCCACTTCTCCACCTCGGTAAGATGCTCGCACGCCATAGCCATCCTCGGCTGGCGTGGGTACTCATCACCGCCTCAAAACACCTCGGAAAAATTAATTTTTCTGATTTCCATGCACAATGACCGACCAGTCAACTCCCAAGAACCCAAACGGTGGCGCTCGCCCAGGCGCGGGCAGGCCGAAAGGCGCTCGTAACAAGCGTCCGACACTAGCTGCGCAATACGAAGCGCGGCTTCACGCGCTGGTCGACCCCGAATTTGATGCGACGGTTCGTGAACTGGTTCGAATTGCACTCAACGGCGCGAAGGAGTCCGACCGACTGAAGGCCATCCAGATGCTCCATGACCGAATGATGGGCAAAACGCCGGATGTGCTTGAAGTTGTTGGTGGCGGCGGTGACGAGATTGACAGCGAGGCGCTGGTTAAGGCGTGGTTGCAAGACGAATGAAAGTTGACGTTCGTGTTCTTGTACGCTTCCTGAAGCGCCATATTTCGCAGGATGTTCTCGAACTTCTGGTCGCGAACGGAGTGCCACTTACTGGCCCAACCGGGCTACGGCGATGGGTGGCCGAACACGATGTTGAGGCGTTTGCGAAACTCTACTTCCCCGAAGAATTCGAGCTTGAGACGCCTCCAATTCACCAGTCTTTTGTCGCTGATATTGAGGATGTCCGCCGCCGAGCCTTGAGCGGCACACCGGGCCGGAAGCTCGCACGCGCCATTCCACGAGGTCACGCCAAGACGACGTTCTACAGCCGCTTACAACCACTGCACGGCTTCCTGTATGGCTGGTCGCCCTTAACCGTCCTGGTTGGCAATAATCAAACTGCCGCCGAACGGCTGTTAAAGAACATTCGCGACGTACTTGAGTCGAACGAGGCGATTGCCGAAGACTTTGGTGAGGTGCGCGGCGCGGTGTGGCAGACGGACCACATTCAGCACCCGAATGGCCAATCGATCCGTGCATTTGGCCGAGGAAGCGGCGCAGTGCGTGGTGTATCCAAGCCCGGCCAGCGACCAAGCCTGATTATTGGCGACGACCTGGACGACGACCAGCTTGTCCGATCCGCAGTTGAACTGGAAGCAGCGACCGAGTGGTTTGATAAGGCGATTTTGGCACTTGGCGATCAGGTAACGTTTGCAACGTCGTTCGTGGCGGTCGGCACAATCATTCGCTCGTCGAGCCTGCTGCAACACATTCTCGACAGTCACGACTTCGAAAGTGTCATCGAGCAAGGCATCCAACGCTTCAGTGACCATCCCGAACTCTGGGACCAGTGGCGCGAGTGGTACGTTGGGCAAGCCAAGCTCGGCTCAAAACCAACGACACCTGACGAGGATGAGTTCTACCAGCAGCACAAAGAAGACATGCTGGCTGGAACGCAGGTTTTGTGGGATCGGCCCGATGCCTTCTACCACATGCAGCTTTATCGCCTGTCACGCGGCGATGCGGCTTTCTTCTCGGAAATCCAGAACCAACCCGGTGAAGCGGGTGGCAACCTCGGCAAGATGCCTCTCATCCCTCTTCCCACCGACCTGAAGGAATGGCAACGACTAGCCGCACTCGATCCGACCATTAAGGGTGGTAAGACGAACGATAAATCGGCTTGGGTCGAGGCGTACTTCCACAGGGGTCGCAAGGAAGTCATCATCGCCTTCTGTGATGCTCAACAGCGTTCGGCCAGCCAAACAGTTGATGCGGTCGTTCGGCACCTTCGGAAGTCAACCCAGGTGAAACGGTACGACGGGTTGTGGGTCGAGTCGAATGCAGCCGGAACCTTAATTGCCGACAGCATCGAACAGCGCGTACAAGCCGAAGGGCTTGGGTACGCAATCACTCAAGTTCACAACAGCGCACCAAAGGACGAGCGTATTGCCATCTTGAGCGACTACGCCGGTCGCGGGCAATTGTTCGTGGCTGATAGTATCGACCCTGAGTTTGTTCAGGAATGGCAAGGTTGGCCGGGCTACCGTTGGGATGACGCACTGGATAGTGCATCAACAATCGTCATGCAGTTGAAGAAGGCGGGATTACTCGATCTCGTGTAAGGCAAACAACCCATGCCATCATCCAAGCGTGTACCAGTTCCCATCTCGATTGCTCAAGGCCAAACAACCTCGTCGCCTGCAACTCCTGCTGGAAAGACGGTTGCTGCAATCGAACTGCCAAGCACGACTGGCACATCGCTCAGTGTTCAAGTCCTTGCAAGCGATAGTGTGACCTGGATACCGCTGTACCTCAACGACCAACCTATAACCATTCCATCAGGTACAGCCCGACGTGTGGCGCTTGAGCCATCCACATTCTTCAGTTGTGAAAGCTTCCGTGTTGTGTCGAACCAGGCTGAAGCATCCGCACGCACCATCTACCTCCATCTTCGCGACGTGTAACCAAGCGAGTTGAATTTGTTCTCGCACGCACAAATTGAAAAGTTAAAAACAGACCTCTCTGGGCAGGCGACTGCACTCGCGGAGTACCGTCAGGCCACCGTCTCTGTGCAAGTAAACCTTGCAACCGATATGGCAGTGGCACTTGGCACTACGTCTCGCCGCTTGACTCCATTCCTGGCGACGGTTGTGGACGCGATTGCAGGCAAGCTGGAAATCGACGATGAGGCGATTAAGGCGGGCAAGGTCAAGGTTGCAAAGGAGATCCAGCGGTGGCTGGGTGACGATCGTTGGTCACTCGTTGAGCGCGAACTGTACCAGTGTGTAGTGCGCGATGGCAAGGCATTCGTACTGACGACCTGGGGTGCGGATGGTCCGACCTTCACCGTTCGTGAAGCGTTCAATGGCGTGTGTGGTGCGCATGTTGCCAAGGAAAATGGCGCACCAATCTACGCCTTCAACACCTGGCAGTTTGATGATCTTGCTTACTTCGATGTCTACTTCCCCAACCGTATTGAGAAGTACATCAAGGCTGGTGACAAGAAGGAGTGGGCAGAGCGCCGCGATACGCCCGACGAAGAGTGGCCTGTTTCTTGGACTGACACAGACGGCAAGCCGCTTGGTATCGCGATAACCGAGTTTGCGATCGACAACTCCGACATTGCTGATGCACTTCAACTCGGTCGCGACTTGAACGAAGCGTTGCTCGACCTTCTTGCCACAAGTCGCACGCAAGGCTGGCCACAGAAATACCTCGTTGGCCAGAAAAACGCTGGCGTGTTATTGAACGATCTTGGCCAGCCGGTAGTGTCGGGCTTGACGGGTCAGCCCATTCGCCGCGCTGTGCAGACCGCTCCTGGTTCGATCATGTTACTGAACGAGGGAAGCGAGCTTGGCCAGCTTGAACCCGCCAAGGCCGATCCTGGCGTACTCGACAAGCTGCTTGAATTTCTGAGCTTTGTCACCACCGTCCCTTCCCACTACTTCACTGGACAATGGCCGAGCGGAGTCGCACTCATTCAAGCGGAAAGTCGCTTGAACCACAAAGTCGAAGACCATCAGGGCAGGTTGACGAGTGCGGTTGTTGCCATCCTCCGCTTTACCATTCGCCTCTCGAACCACTTCGCCGGTACGAACTACGATCCCAACCAGCCTATCACCATCCCCTGGCACTCGCCTGAAGTTGAAACTGAAGACCTCAAGCGCGAACGAGAGCAGTTCCAGCAAGAGGGGCTTACGAACCTCGTCAACGCAGGGCTGATGTCAAAGGAAATCGCCGTTCGCACCCTGCACCCCGACTGGACCGAGCAGCAAATCACCGACGAACTGGTTCGATTGAATATTGTTCAGCAGTCAATTCCGGAATAACGCATTAGAACGCCATAAAACACCGACCTTCTGTAACGGCTTCTAAGGCACGAAACGTTAATTTTCGATACGGGAGTACCCTAAGAAATGGCAGAAAACGAAACCAACGTGGTCGCCACACCGGATGAGCCGGGTAATAATGACGCGAACACTGAGGGCGTGGTTACTCAGACCACTCAACCAACTGAGGCACCCAAGTCGTTCTCACAAGACGACCTCGATCGGATTGTAAAATCCCGCCTTGCCGAGAACGCACGCACACTCAAGACGAAGTTCGAGAAGGATCTGGAAGCGCAGATCGCTGCAACGCGAGAAGAGGCTCAGAAGGATCTGGACAAACTGGTCGACGAGCGTGTGAACAGCCGACTGGCCGAGCGTGAACTTGCGGCAGCGCGTACCGCACTAGCGGAAGAGTATGGTCTGAACGAAGATCAAATCTCGCGACTGGTTGGCACCACCCCAGACGAACTGAAAGCAGATGCGGCCAAGGTGTTTGGCGGCTTCAAGAAGGTTCTGCCGACACCCCCAGTCATCCAGACTGGCAATGGCGCAGGCGGGCCTGAACATCCGGTTGACATCAACAAGATGACACCCGCTCAAATCCGCGCCAACCGCAATACTCTGCTTTCCCAAACCAAAATCCCCTAGACATTCCACTCATCAATCTAAAGGAACAATCAAGTGGCAAATATTACCACGACCGAGGTTGGCAACAGCCTCGCGACGATCATCGCAGCCGAGGCGCTGGGTCGCCTACGCGCTAATTCGGTTCTGTCGCAGTTGGTTGCCCGCGACTGGGATAACGCAGTGGCCACGTATGGTCAAGTCGTGAAAATCCCATTTCGTGGCGCTCTGACGGTGAACAACAAGGCCGCGAACACGAACTACACCTTGCAGACGCCTTCCGACACGGCTGTGAGCGTCACACTAAATAAACATAAGGAAGTTTCGTTCGCAATTGAAGATCTGGCGGCGGCACTGGCGCGGCCCGATATGCTGATGGGTTACATCAGCGACGGCATCAGCGCACTGGCCGACCAGATCGACTCTGACATTGCCGCGCTGTACAGCACCTTCACGCAGACGGTTGATGCGTCGGCTGCGGCTGGCCCGCTGGACTATACCGACTTTATTGAGTCGCGCCGCCAGTTGTCAGTTGCGAAAGCGCCGATGATCGACCGCTACGCCGTACTGCACCCGACTGCTGCCGCCGAACTGCTGGCCGACGTGAAGTTCACCAACCGTGACTATCGCGGCCCAGAGGAAGAGTCGGCTCTGAAGACTGGCTGGCTCGGCACGTATGCGGGCTTCCAGGTTTTTGAGGATCAAAACATCGCCGTTGCGACCACGCAGAAGAACCTGTTTATGCATCGCAACGCCATCGCGCTGGTTTCGCGCCCGCTGCCGCTGCCCCAGGAAGGCACTGGCGTGGTGGCCAAAACGATGGACGAAAACGGCATTGGTATTCGCGTAATGATCAGCTACCAGCACTCGCTGGGCGCACACATGGCGACGATCGACTGTCTGTACGGCGTTGGCGTCCTGCGCAACAACCACGCCGTGGTGGTCCTGACCGACTAAACCCACTGGCTGAGGGTGGGGTTCTTCGGAGCCTCGCCCTCGCCTCCCAAGGAGTCCTCGATGCCGCGTAAGACACCTACTGAACCTAGCGTTGAGGTTCAAGAAGCCCCTGAAACGCAGGTAGAAACACCTGAGCGCCACTTCCTTGTCAATCCATCCGGCGTCATTCACGAAGTCACCGAAGCGCACTTCACTGACCGTATGACTGAGCCGGGGTTCCGACCGGCAACGGACAAAGAGATTGCTGCTTACATTCTTCAGTAGCGGAGCGCCTGTTATGGCATTCACCTACGTCGCTGCGAACTCAAACATCGGGAATACCGATTATTACTCAGCCATCCGTGCAGCCATCCAAGACACGAATTCGGCTGAATCTGAATTCACGGATGAGGAAATTCTGGCGCAATACAC
>LJCR01001119.1 GCA_001399705.1 Kouleothrix aurantiaca | reverse complement strand
CGCACAGGCCCGCGTGGCTGCGCATACCGGCGCGCCGCTCATGCGCGCCATGCTGCTGGAGTTCCCCGCCGACCCGGCCTGCGACACCCTCGACCGCCAGTACATGCTGGGCGAGTCGCTGCTGGTCGCCCCCGTGTTTTCCTACGACGGCAGCGTGAGCTACTACCTGCCCGAAGGGCGCTGGACGAACCTGCTGACCGGCGAGCCGGTGGAGGGCGGGCGCTGGCTGCGCGAAACGCACGGCGCGCTGAGCATGCCGCTGCTGGTGCGCCCGAACACTGTGCTTGCGCTGGGCGCAAACGCCGCCCGCCCCGACTACGATTACGCCGATGGGGTGACGCTGCAGGTGTACGAGCTGGCCGAAGGTGGTGAGACGCTAGTTGAAATCCCGACGCTCGACGGCGGGGTGGCGTGCGAGTTCGCGGTACAGCGCGCCGCGCGCACGATCACCATCACCCGGCGCGGCGATGCGGCGGGCGGCGGGCGCGCGCTACTGGTGGGGGTGCGCGGCGCTGACGTGGCGGGCGGCACAGCCGAGGCCGGCGCGCAGGGCTTGCTGCTGACGCCCGACGCCGGCGCGAGCGATCTGCGGGTCGAGCTTCCGTAATTGGCTCGGGCCGCAGGGCCATTGGCGGTGTGGGCGGGTCGGTGTGTCCGCCCGACCTTGTTTGCTCGGGCCGCATGGCAGTGCCAGTTTCAAGGCATCTTGCTCGGGCCGCAGGCAGTGCCAGTTTCAAGCCAGCTTGCTCAGGCCGCAGGCAGTGCCAGTTTCAAGGCATCTTGCTCAGGCCGCAGGGCCGCCGGGGCTCCCGCCCCAGCACCCCGGCCAAGGGCTGCGCCCTTGGAACCCGAAAGAATGCCAGAGCAAATGAAGTACAGTGCGGTCATGCCTCCGTTATGCCAGTATGCTGGCAACGGACGACGAAAGAAACATTGTTTATGGAAGCCATCAATCTGGCACATGTTGCATCGCCTGATGCCAGCGCGGCTCGCAACGGAGGCATGACAACCTAGCGCCGTCGCAGACGACCACATCAAATTCGGGGTCTGGGGCGACAGCCACAGCGCCGGGGGTGCAGGGGGCGGGCGCCGCCCCCGCGGCCCTGCGGCCCGAGCAAAGTGCCTTACCCAAAGCACTGGCTTATAGCCCGCGCACCCTTCGATACGCGGCTTCGCCGCTACTCAGGATGCGATAGGAGCGTACGAACATGCTACAAGAGAGCGCGAGGGCGCGCAGCCCTCGCACCCTTCGATACGCGGCTTCGCCGCTACTCAGGATGCAAAATGGCTGGGAGCGCGAGGGCGTGCAGCCCCCGCACAAAACAAAACCAGCTGGCAATCTACGAATCTGCCCCGCCCGGCAGCTTGGGCGTGCGCGCCGCCACCCTGCGCTCGGAGCGCCGCTTCATACCCATCGCCGCAACCACATCGGAGTCATCGCCGAACTGCGCGATCACCTGCGTTTTCGCGCTGATAACCGCGCTGTGGAAGGCGGCCTCGGCATCCTTGGCGAGCGCGCGCTTGGCGCGCAGGCTGTTCTGGGTGCGGATCTCTTCCTGGCGCGCGGCCACCGCCGCATCGCGCAGCTCGATCAGGCGCGCGGTGCTCACGGCCGGGTTGAACGGCGTGTAGCCGGGCAGCGCTTCGATCGCCATGAGCGTGGCGTGGTCGGCGGCGAGGTCGATGGGGCGAATCCGTCGAGTGCGGGGCATAGCGTGCTTCTCCTTGAACGTAGTGTGTCAATGTGTGTCGTACGACACAGCGGCGGAGAGCCGATGCGCCGATGATAGCGCACGGCGCGGCGTTGGGCGTGATCGATTTGCAAGCGAGAACATTGCAGTTCCGCACGGCGCGGGGCAGTTCGCACGCTGCGCGGGGCAGTTCGCACGGTGCGCGGAGCATTTCGCACGCTGCGCGGAGCATTTCGCACGCTGCGCGGGGCATTTCACACGCTGCGCGGGGCAGTTCGCACGCTGCGCGGGGCAGTTCGCACTGCGTGCAGAGCATTTCACATGCTGCGCGGGGCAGTTCGCACGCTGCGCGGGGCTGTTCGCACGCTGCGCGGGGTAGTTCGCACTGCGTGCAGAGCATTTCGCACCATTGGTGCGCGAGCTGCTCGGGCCGCAGCGGCGCTCGATACCCTCGTTGTACGGGCGAACCTTGTGTTCGCCCCGCTCCTCCTGCCCA
>LJCR01001117.1 GCA_001399705.1 Kouleothrix aurantiaca | reverse complement strand
GGTTTGTGACCGTCGGCATCTGGAAGCTCGCCCAATCGCCCTGGGCATCGTCAAGCCCGAGCTGAAACAACGACCAGAACCCATTGCGCCCCTTGGGTGTACTCAGGAAAAACGCATCGCCCTTGTAGTCGGCGAGCGTGGCCCTGATCACAAGGTTCCAGTGATCGAGCAGCGCCGAATCCATCGCGGCCTCATCAATGATGAACCGGCGATATTTCCGGCCACGGATTGAGTCCGCCGAGGCAAGACTCCAGAAATCCACAACCGCGCCAGTGATCAAGGTGACTCGTTTGTTCTGCTTATCAATGCCGTTCTTTGCGATAACCGGCGCGGCCAGCTGGAGGAAATCGCGCCACACTTCCAGCAGCATCTTGTAGGTCGGCGAGGCCCACGCCACTGGCAGCCCTTCAAGCGCCGCTTCGAGCAGCAGGTTCGTTCCAATAATCGTCTTGCCAAACCGCCGCCCGCAGCTGATCACGTTGAAGCGGCGCATCCCCTTGTAGATCGTCGCCTGGCCCTGGTGCGGCCGGCGCAGTTTCAGCGATATTTGAGGCATAAAAACGCGCGATCCTTTCGAGATCGCGCGTTCCGCTGCTGATCAATAATTTTTGCTAATTGCCGGTTCTTTGGCCTAATCCCCAAACCCCAAACCCTAAACCCTCATTTACTCCGCATACTCGACAGTTACCGTCACTTCGTTCTTTTCGGGTTCAATGTCCTTTACTTTGCCGTATTTCCGCTCATAGAGCGCCTTAAACGCTCCCACGTCGCCATCAGCGGCAGCCTCGATCATCCCGCGAATCACGCGCCGCTCCGCATTCTCATCGAACATTTCCAGCAACACCGAGCGCTGCGCATTCTCCACCAGGCGCGGCGCGCGGCCCCTTGGATTACCCGATTCTCCCTTTACAAAGCGTGCCATTGTTTTTTCTCCCTGCTATCAGGCCAGCAGAGCGCGCCGCTTCCTGTTGCTTAATCCGACAAAAACCCCAGCGCGCCCAGCACCGCCACCGTGACCACTCCGGCCAGCGCCCCCGCAATCATCGCCAGCGTGAACCACGCCATTACCAGCCCGTTACCACTCATAGTCCCGATCTCCCTACAGCTTGATAAGCACGACCACAAAGACCACAAACGACAAAATGAACGACCCCAGCCCAAGCGCCAGCACGGCCACCAACAGCCAATCCACGCGCCGCAGTAATTTCGATACATCCGTAATCAGCTCCAGCTGCCGGCTCTCAATCCGCTCGACATCGCCGCGCAGCCCAATCATTTCAACTGCCATCTCGTAACCCCAAATAAAAAGCGGCCACCCCCGAAGGAGTGCCGCGCGATGTTCCGCTGCTGGCGATGCTATTTCAATACAAAACGTTGGCCACTACGAAAACCGAAAATTCCCGAACTACCCACGCCCACCACGCGCGCCGCGACCGCTGAACCGACCACCGGCCGGCCGATGATCCGGCGCGATCGGTGCCGGCCGAGGCGACTCGACCATGGTGATCGTACACTTCACGTTCGCGCCGCTCAGCATATCTCTGTCGGTCGAGACGCTATGGATCTCCGGCCGCGCCAGCAGCTGCAGCGCCAGGCCATGCATGCGCAGTTCAAACGCCGCGTTGGTTTCGCCGTCCATCGGCAGGATGGTGCGGATGCGCTTGGTTTGGTAGCGCTGCAAATCCCCGCGCACATAGGTGTACCCGTTGCTGCCAAAGTCCTCGATGTTCTGCTGTGTCGCTACTGTCACACCGGCCACCATAAGATACAAAAAGCGCGGCCACCAGGGTGATCTGTGGTGGCGTATTGCATACGCCGATCTCTCCCCCGATGCCGCGCGTTATCGCTGCCGACCTTTGTATCTTCGCATATCGAAGTATTTACAACAATAGTGCGCAAGTCCATATTTTTACTAGGTATTCACATGAAAAAGAAAAGACTTTGCAATTTTCAGCCCGTACCGTTCAGCCACACGCCGAGCCAGCCCGAACGCCGCGCCGTGCATCGCTGCTGCGCATCCGCGCACGGCAAAAGAAGCGGTACACCCACCACCGCGCGCTCCCGCGCGAGCGCGCCACACATGGCCCGGCGCATACCCGCTGCCGACTACGCTGCGCTCCGGCTGCAGCGGCCACGCGCCGGCCAGCCCGAGCAGACGTTGGTAAGGGCACAATGCATGTGCCCAAGT
>LJCR01001118.1 GCA_001399705.1 Kouleothrix aurantiaca | reverse complement strand
CTCCAGAGCGATGCGCGCGCGACAGAGCGCTAGAATCCGTTAGCGAACCACGAAGACACGAAGGCACGAAGATTCGATATTTAGAATCTTCGTGCCTTCGTGTCTTCGTGGTGATTTTCATTCGCCTATTCGACGGAACCCGGCATTGGGTGTATCATTGGGATTACACGATTACACTTTTACTGAGGTGCCTCGATGCCACAATTCCGTGTTGGAGTTCAACTTCACCCGCAGCACACCACCTACGCCGCCTTCGCCGACGCCGTCAGGCGCGCCGAAGACCTGGGCGTCGATACGATCTGGAACTGGGACCATTTCTACCCATTGTATGGCGAAAAAGACGGCCCGCACTTCGAGGGCTGGACGTTGCTGACCGCCATGGCCACGCTCACCAGCCGCGCCGAGGTGGGCTGTCTGGTGACGTGCAACAGCTACCGCAACGCCAACCTGCTGGCCGACATGGCCCGCACCGTCGATCATATCAGCAGCGGCCGGCTCATTCTGGGCATTGGCGCGGGCTGGTTCGAGCGCGACTACGATGAGTATGGCTATGAGTTCGGCACTGGCCCGAGCCGCCTGAAAGACCTCGGCGCGAGCCTGCCGGTGATTGTCGAGCGCTGGGGCAAGCTCAACCCACCACCCACCCGCAAAATCCCGATCATGATTGGCGGCGGCGGCGAGAAGGTCACACTCAAGCTCACCGCGCGCTACGCCGACCAGTGGAATAGCTTTGGCCCGCCCGAAAAGTGGGGCCACAAGAACCAGGTGCTGACCGACTGGTGCAACCAGCTTGGGCGCAACCCGGCCGAGATCGAGCGCACCGTCTGCCCGAATGCGAACGAGCTGGACGACCTGGACGCCTACGTCAAGGCCGGGGCCACGCACTTCATCCTGGGCATGGGCGCGCCGTGGGACATGGAACCGCTGAAGAAGCTGGTCGCGTGGCGCGACGCGCAGGGCTAACGAACCGCCTTTACCACGACACAAAGGCTCCTATCACACAATTACGCACTACGCACTTGTCATCATAGTGCGTAGTGCGTAATTGTGTATAGGCACGCGCTTGCTCAGTTGTAATACGAATCTTCGTGCCTTCGTGTCTTCGTGGTTCGGCCCGTTTTACGCGCCCCGAATGGGAATAACAAGCTGCTTAGGGAAGGGCGTCAGGCTCTCGAACTCGCCGTCGGGCGTGCAGTAGATCGTGTCTTCGATGCGCGCACCATAGCCCTTGCTGGGGTAGTACAGCCCCGGCTCCACGGTGAACACCGCGCCCGGCACAATCACGTCGCCGCGGTCGGCCCCCGAGGGGAAGCCAAAATCCTCGTGTACTTCTAACCCGAGGCCGTGGCCCAGGCCGTGCGTGTAGCCTTCCTCAATCGGTGATGTGCGGCCAATCGTGTCGTGGCCGCGCGCCTCGAAGTAGCTGCACACCATGTCCTGATAAGGCTTGGTTGGCGCACCCGCCTCCAGCTCGCCCACCACATGCTCGAATGCGCCCAGCACCTCGTCGTAGGTGCGCTGCAGCTCGGGCGGCGCGTAGCCAATCGCAAAGGTGCGCGTCATGTCGTGGTAGTAGCCAGCCAGGTCGCGCGGGAAAATGTCGAACACAATTGCCTGGCCGAGCATGAGGGTGGCTGCGTCGTCGCCCTCGGCGTGGGGCATGCCCGCGTCGTGGCCCTGCGCGAAGATCGTGCCGTAGGGCGCGGAAAGGCGGCGCGCCGCCAGCTCGCGCCCAACCAGCGCACGCACCCGCCCGATGGTAATCGGCTCGCCAGCGTCGTCGAGCACGCGCTCGCCCTCGGCATGCCCGCCCGCAATGAAATCGACTACCGCCTGCACGACTTCACACGTCTTGCGCCCCAGGTCGCGCATGCGCTCGACCTCGGCGGCATCTTTGGTCAGGCGCGCCGCTGAAAACAGGTCGTTTTCGAACTCGGCAACGATCTCGAAATTCGGCAATTGCTGCCCCAGCGCCGCCATGGTGGCGAAGAACGGGCCAGCCTTCACCGTGCCGTAGATGCCCACGCGCCCGCTGATGCCCAGGTCGGTGAACATCTGGCGGCGGTGCTCCACAAGCGCGGCGAAGTTGTCGGCGCTGCGCTCGCGGATTGCGCGCATGTTCCAGCGGTCGTAAGGCACCATCACCAGTCCGGTTTCGGCGGCCTGCTGGCGCTCCATCGTGCGGTAA
>LJCR01001115.1 GCA_001399705.1 Kouleothrix aurantiaca | reverse complement strand
CGCCCATTCTAATCGGCTCGGCGGGTGGCGTCAATATCGCGCAGCACGGCCCATGGGAGCGCAGTTTTGCAGCCGTATATGGGCGACCGTCGGCACGAAACCTGCTTGTGAATCTTTATTCATCTGCCTGCATAGTAGCTTTTCCCTTGGGCGCGTCTGCAAGCGTTGTGTTGAGCTAGAAACCCCAAACACTCTATGACTGAACGTGAGTATTTCCCCGCCGCCGAGCCGCTGGCAGGGGATGATCTGGTCGAACAAATTGCGGTCGCCGGCGAGCAAGCCGTGCAGCACCCCTGGTTTGAACTGTTTGCGCGCTCGGGCTATGCCGCGAAAGGCGTGGTCTACCTGCTGGCTGGTACGCTATCGGCGCTGGCCGCGATTGGCTTGCGGCGCAAGGCGGCCAGCAGCGTCAACGCGCTGGAGGAAGTGTTCACCGGATCGATTGGCTATGTTGCGCTGCTCGCAATGGCGGTGGGCCTGGCTGGCTACGCGCTGCTGCGTTTGATGCAGGCCCTGCTCGATCTGGAGCGCAAAGGATCTGGCCTGAAAGGGCTGATTATTCGCGCCGCCTTTGTTGGCAGCGCGGTGTTTTATGCCGGGCTGGCCTTTGCGACGCTGCGGCTCGCGTTTGGCGATCGCAATGTGCCCGAAAATCAGGAACAAGGCTGGGTGGCGTGGGCGTTCGGCCTGCCCCTTGGCAACTGGCTGATCGGCATCATCGGCGCGATTGTGATTGGCGTGGGCTTCTGGCAGGGCTACCTGGCCTATCGGGCGCGCTTCAACGAGCGCTTCTGCTGGGACACAATGAGCGATAGCGAGCAGCGCTGGACGACCAGGATCGGGCGGGCCGGGCTGGTGGCGCGCGGAATTGTGCTCGCTTTAATCGGCGGGTTTCTGCTTGAAGCGGCGCTGCTGGTCGACGCGAGCAAGGTCGAAAATTCGGCTGAGGCGGTGCAATCGCTGGCTGGCCCATTCGGCTGGTGGGCGGTGGCTATAGTCGCGGCTGGGCTGGCTGCATATGGGGTGTATCTTTTTGCGGCGGCACGCTACTGTAAAATCGCGCCCGAGTAAATGCGCGGCATGAGTGGTACAGAGTTTGCTTATACAGCTTGTGGTACGTGGTTGCGGAAACAAGCGCTCAGGAAGGTGTGAAGACAATGGCTCAGCGTGGCATAAGCGCCGAATCAGTGAAACAATCGGCGCAGCAGGCAGTTGATCATCCCTGGTTCGAGAAATTGGCGCGTTTTGGCTATGCCGCGAAAGGCATTGTGTACCTGCTCGCAGGCGTGCTGACGGCGCGGGCGGCGTTTGGCCTGGGTGGCGCTGCTACCGATAAGCAGGGTGCGCTGCGAACGATTCTCGCTCAGCCATTCGGGCAGATTATGCTGGTGCTGATCGCAATTGGCCTGATTGGTTATGTGCTGCTGCGCGTTGTACAGGCCACGCTCGATCCTGAGCATAAGGGCAGCGACGCGAAAGGAATCGCCCAGCGCGTGGGCTACCTTTTCAGCGCCATCGGTTACGGTGGCTTAGCCATCACCGCGCTGCGTTACGCCCAGCGCGGGGCCGCAACACCAGGCAATGCGCAAGCCTCTGAGCAGGGTTTGGTGGCCAACATTTTCCAGTACCCGCTCGGCCGCTGGCTGGTGGGCCTGGCTGGTCTGGGCGTGATTGGCGTGGGCCTGCAGCAGATCTATCGCGGCTGGACGTCGGATTTCAGCGAGCACATGCGCTGGGATGCAATGAGCGCCACCGAGCGGCGCTGGGCTACCATTCTTGGCCGCATGGGCCTGGCGGCGCGTGGTATCGTGTGGGTGCTGGCCGGGGGCTTTCTGGTGCAGGCGGCCATGACGCTCAACCCGCAGCGCGTGCAGGACTCGGGCGGTGCGCTGCAGGCACTGGCAGGAATGACGCCTCCCTCGGTGGTTGGACTGATTGCATTGGGCCTGGCGGCCTATGGCGTGTATATGCTGGCGGCGTCGCGCTATGCGCGAATTGTCACCGGCACACCGCAGAAGCGGCAGCGCGCGCAGGCGAACTAAGCCCGCACCAACGCCACAAAAGGTTGAGGCCACGGAACAGCTCCGTGGCCTCGGTGTTTGTTTGCTTCTCAATTCTTGTGCAAACGGGATATGCTCGCCAGAAGTTCAGTGACTTCTGACCTCTGAATGCTGTTTCCTGACTTCTGAAT
>LJCR01001116.1 GCA_001399705.1 Kouleothrix aurantiaca | reverse complement strand
CGATTGTGAGATCGACCGGGCCGACGCCGCGCCCGCTGCCGGGGAAGGAGAAACACAGCCCGCGCGCTTCAAGCGTTTCCAGCGGCGTAGGAGCGGGCAGTTCCAGGCGCGGCGTGCCGGCCATGGGTTCCACCAGCGCGCCGGCCGGCGCACCTTCTAGCAGTTCGTCCATGCGCCGCAGCGACACCGCCACCTGGCGCGCGCGCGTCAGCAAGCGCCCGGCCCAGCGCGGCAACCCCGCTACCCAGCCAATATAGCTGGCGAACAGCGCAAAATCGCCCAGGCCAAAGGTGCCGTCGCGCATCGCCCCAGCCGAGAGCATCAGGATCAGGCCGATGCCGAGGTTCACCGTATTCACATTGAACGAGTCGAGCAGCGAGCTAAGCAGCTGATCTTTCAGCGCCGCCTGCCGCCGCGTTTCGCTCAGCTCGCGGAAGTGCGCCTTTCGGGCGGGCAGGTGCAGCGCAGCGCTGCCGCGCGCATGTTCGCGCGCAATGCCGACCTGCTGGTGTTCGACGACCTGTCGAGCGCGCTGGATGTCGAGACCGAGCAGGCGCTGTGGGAACGGCTGGCGCAGGGGATGGGAGATGGAGGATGGGGGATGGAGAAAGAGTTCCAATCCCCATCCCCCAACTCCCAACTCCCAACCGTTCTCGCCGTCTCGCACCGCCGGGCCGCGCTGCGCCGCGCCGACCAGATCATTGTGCTGAAGGACGGGCGGATCGAGGCACGTGGCACGCTTGACGAGCTGCTTGCCACCAGCGAGGAATTGCGGCAGCTGTGGTTCCATGAAGAAGCCGAATCCGCGCCCGAAGCGTCTGTTGGTGTGAAAGGAGACTGATTGTGGATGAAATTTCTCGCCGGCGGCGGCTGGCCGAGCAGATTGCGCCCGCCTACGCGGCGAACCCGAAGGTCGCGGCCGTGCTGCTGGCCGGCTCGGTTGCGCGCGGCACCGCCGACCGTTTTTCCGATATTGAGATCGATGTCTACTGGCACCAGCCGCCCAGCGAGGCCGACCGCATGGCGCCGATTCTGGCGAACGGCTGGGATTTGCTGTACCAGCATGTCGACGACTACGAGTGGGCCGATGGCTTCTACATCGCGGGCGTGAAGGTCGACACCAGCCAGTTTCTGGTTTCCACCCTCGACCAGTGGATCGCGGATGTGGTCGAGCGCGCCGACATGGAGGTCGAGAAGCAGATCCGCATCACGGCGCTGCAGCACGGCCAGCCGCTCGCGAACCCGGCGCTGATCGAACGCTGGCGCGCGCAGGCCGAGCACTACCCGGCCGCGCTGCAGCGGGCCATGCTGGCCGAGCACCTGTGGTTCAAGCCGCGCATGGAGCTGGAAATGCTGGCCGCACGCGACAATGCCCTCTTGCTGCACCGTAACCTGCACGACGCAAGCCAGCGCATCATGGACGTGCTCCATGCGCTGAACGAGCTGTACCTGCCGCATCCGTACCACAAGTGGCTGGATTGGGAGATTGCGCGCATGGCAATCGCCCCGCCGCAGCTGGCGGAACGGTTGCGCAGCCTCCTGCGCGCCGCGCCCGAGCCGAGCGTGGCCCAGCTCCACGCGCTGATCGAAGAGGTGTTTGCGCTGGTCGAGCAGCACCTGCCCGGCTACGACACGGGCGCGGCGCGCGCCGAGTTTGGCATACAGCGAGTGAAGGCTTAAACTGGCGTATGCGATAGGCTCAAATTGAGAACCAAAAACTGCACGAGGGTTTAGGGTCTAGGGTTGAGTTTGCAACCTGCGAACCTGCAAACATTCACACCTGCAACCTGCAACGAGCGAACCGCAGAACCGGCCAGACGCAATCGCACTGGCCGGTTCTCGTTATTATCTTTGTCAAGCAACGCCTGTATGCTGAGACGACACCGAATATTCCCTAAACCCCAAACCCTAACCCCTGCGCCAAAGACGCTATTTTCGGCCCTTGCCCAGCATTTTTCTCGCGCTCAGCACGGCCAGAATACTCCCCGCGCTCAGCACCGACAAAATGCTGCCCGCGCTCCCGATGCTCAGGATGCTGCCGGCACTGCCGATGCTCAGGATGCTGCCGGCGCTGCCGATACTCAGGATGCTGTGCGTGCTGCCAATACTCAAAATGCTGCGGTAGCTCGCCCGGCTGCGAATGCTCTGGCTTGATGTGCCGTTGCGCATGTGCATAGCAAACTCCTTACTC
>LJCR01001114.1 GCA_001399705.1 Kouleothrix aurantiaca | reverse complement strand
CTTCTACCTGAGCGAAGAGCCGCTGCTGGAAAATGTGCCGACCTATCGCGGCGACAAGCCCGCCGACCGGGCGTATATGCTCGAACACCTCGACTCG
The DNA here is from genome assembly GCA_001399705.1 of Kouleothrix aurantiaca. Classification (GTDB taxonomy): domain Bacteria; phylum Chloroflexota; class Chloroflexia; order Chloroflexales; family Roseiflexaceae; genus Kouleothrix; species Kouleothrix aurantiaca. Next base: position 2,095 of record LJCR01001114.1, on the reverse strand, counting down.
CTGGTGGTCAAGGCTGTGAACGAGTCGGGTGGCTATGGCATGCTGGTTGGCCCGCACGCCAGCGCCACCGAGCGCGCCAGCTTCGCCGAGAAGATTCGCGCGAACCCGCGCAACTTCATTGCCCAGCCCACGCTAGCGCTCAGCCGCCACCCAACCTTTGTGGAAGGGCATTTCGAAGGGCGGCACATCGACTTTCGGCCCTACATTCTGCAAGGCCGCGACATCACCATCATCCCGGGCGGGCTGACGCGGGTGGCGCTGCGCCGTGGCTCGCTGGTGGTCAACTCGTCGCAAGGGGGCGGCAGCAAGGATACATGGGTATTAGATGAGTAGTCAGAAGTCACGATTCAGAAGTCAGCAACAGCGATGCTTTCGCAGCTTGCCATCGCATCCGATGCCTATTTCTGACTCCCGACTCCCGACTCCTGACTCCTGAGGTCGCTATGCTAAGTCGTGTTGCCGAATCACTGTTCTGGATGTCGCGCTACCTTGAGCGCGCCGAAGATGTTGCGCGCATCATTGCGGTGAACTTTCAGGCCTCGCTCGACGCGCCGAGCGCCAGCCAGGAGCTGGCCTGGGAACCGCTGATCGCCATCACCGGCGACCGCGACCTGTTCACGGCCGCGTTCGACCGCTACGATGCCGCCAGCGTGACCGCTTTCCTGACCATCCACCCCGACAACCCGAACGCGATCCGCTCGTGCATTGGCCACGCCCGCGAGAACGCGCGCGCCGTACGCGAGCAGATCAGCCGCGAAATGTGGGAGCAGCTCAACCGCCTCTACCACACCATCGCCACCACCGACATCCAGACAATCATTCGCAATCCCTACGATTTCTTCAGCGAAGTGCGCAACGGCTCGCACCTGTTTCAGGGCGTCACCGACGCGACCATGGCGCATAGCGAGGGCTGGGAATTCATTCACGCCGGCAAATTCCTTGAGCGCGCCGACCAGACCGCGCGCATTCTGGATGTGAAATACGGCGCGCTGGCCGGCAGCACAAGCGGCGAAGGCGCTCCGCTCGCCAGCCTGCAGTGGATCGCGCTCCTGAAGTCGTGCAGCGCCTTCGAGCCCTACCGCCGCGCGCACTCGCAGCTCCAGGCATGGCGCGTGGTCGATTTCCTGCTGCTCGACCGCAGCTTCCCGCGCAGCGTCGGCTTCTGCCTCGACCAGACGCGCGACGCGCTGGCGCAGATCTCGGACAGCCCGATCGACCGCCCGAGCAACACCGCCGAGCGCCTGCTGGGCCGCCTGTGCGCCGACCTGACCTACCTCGACATTCGCGAGGCGCTGAGCGACCTGCACATGTTCCTCGACACCATGCAGCACCGCCTCGGCACGATCGGCGACGCGATTGCGCAGACGTATTTTGTGGGCAATGTGCTGCCGCCAACCGGCACGCCGCTGAGCCGCTACGTGCAGGCGCAGCAGCAACAGCAGCAGTAGGGCCACGGGAAGTATGACCGAGCCATCGCCGATTTTCATCATCAGCGGCACACCCGGCGCGGGGAAAAGCACGGTCGCCCGCGCGCTGCTGGCGCATTTCAGCCACGGCCTGCACATCCCGGTCGACGACCTGCGCGAACTGGTGGTGGCTGGCATGGCCCACCCGGTGCCGGAATGGACCGACGAGACCACGCGGCAGTTCGAGCTGGCGCGCCGCGCCGCCGCACAGATGGCCGGCATCTATGCCGAGGCTGGCTTTGCGGTTGCGGTTGACGACGTGCTCGGCGCGGCCACGCCCGGCGCGCTGTTTGCCGATCTTGCGGAACACTACCCGGTGGTGAAAGTGCTGCTCTACCCCAATTTAGCGCGCACACTGGAGCGCAACGCCACGCGCACCAACAAGCCCTTCGACACGGCCGGGCTGATCGCAACAATCGAGCGGTTGCATGCCGAGACCGACCCCGCCGCCTACGAGCGGCACGGCTGGCTGATCCTCGACACGGGCGAGCACACGCCCGAGCAGAGCGCCGACGCCATCCTGGCGCGGCTGGCCGATATGCGCGCCAGCGCCCGGCCCGTCGATCAGCGCGGCATTCTGGACGACGAGATTTTCAGCTACCGCAGCAGCCGCGACAAAGTGTTTATTT
>LJCR01001113.1 GCA_001399705.1 Kouleothrix aurantiaca | reverse complement strand
CCGCTTGCGGGCGCGCGAATCAGCGCCGCCTCATCGACCACTGGCCCGCGGCTGACGTTGATCAGGAATGAACCCGGCTTCATCATGGCAAACTGCGCGTCGCTCATCAGGTGGGTGGTTTCGGGCATGAGCGGCGTGTGCAGCGTGAGGAAGTCGGCCTGCGGCAGCAGCGCTTCCAGGCTATCGACCTGCGCCATGCCCTCGGGCAGGGCCGCCGCGCTGCTCAGGAAGGGGTCGAAGATGATGGTGGGCATGCGCAGGCCGAGCGCGCAGATTTCGGCCACGCGCCGCCCGATGCGGCCGTAGCCAACCACGCCCAGCACGCGATCGCGCACTTCCACGCCGCGCAGGTCATTGAGCGTCCACGGCGCGTTGTTGCGCAGCCAGCGGTCAGATTTTGCAATCACTTTGGCGACGGCCAGCAGCAGGCCGACGGCTTGCTCGGCGGTGCTTTCGGTGGGGGCGTCGGGCGTGTTGGCGCACATCACGCCATACTGCGTGGCGGTTGGCACGTCGAGCGTGTTGTAGCCAATGCCGTGGCGCACAACCAGCTTCAGGCCCGGCCCGGCCTGCTCGATGAACGCGGTGCTCACCTGGCTCGACCCGATCACGGCGGCTTCCGCGCCGGGCAGGGTGTCGTAGCTGCCGCCCACAACCTCGGCGACGGCTTGCAGGCGCGCCAGCGCCTCGGGATGCAGCGCAACCTCGGTCCAGACTTTTGGCTTCATTGGCGGAACTCCTCGTTGAGTGGCGGCTTAATACAGTTTGCCAGAAAGGTCCTGCGCGCTGGCGCTGGCGGTGCCGGCGAAATCGACCGCATTCAGCTCGGCCTGCGCGGCTTTGGCGAGAAACGCGCCGTCGCTGGCGAGCGCCAGGAACTGGAAGCCCTGGCCGATGCGCATGCTAACCTCGCCAGCGGTGAAGCAGTGTTTGCCGGCTGCGCGCCCAACTTTTTTCGCCGCTTCGAGCACGTGGAGCATAGCAGCCTCGTGCTCGGTGCCCGGCCCGGTTTCCTTCATGGTGATGCCCATCGAGAGCGCGAGGTCGTTCGGCCCGATAAAGCAGCCAACCACGCCATCGACGCTCAGGATGGCTTCGGCCTGCTCGACCGCCTGGATGGTTTCGATCATCACAATCACGGCCAGGTTGTCGTCGGCCCAGGTGCGGTAATCGGCGTCGAGGTAGGCGGCGACGCGGCTGGTGGTGTAGCTGCGCTGGCCGCGCGTGGCATAGCGCATGTTGCTGACGGTGGCCTCGGCGTCGGCGCGCGAGTTGACCATTGGCACCACCAGGCCCAGCGCGCCAGCGTCGAGCGTGCGCTGAATCCAGATCGTCTCGTTCCAGGGCACACGCGCCAGCGGCACCGCGCCGCCAAGCTGGATGGCGCGAAAACAGTTGAGCATGGTTTCAAAGCCGACCGGGCTGTGCTGAACGTCGACCACCAGCCAATCCCAGCCCATGTTGGCCATGCTTTCGGCGGCGACGGGCGAGCAGAGCGTGAGCCAGCTGCCGACGCATGGCTGGCCGCCGCGCAGCTTTTCGGTGACGGGGTTGGTGGCGATCTTCTTCGACCGGAAACTGTCCATGTCACGCCTCCTTTGGTGAAACAGGGTGAGGTTGTCACGAATTTAGGAAATATACGTTGTGATATACGCATTACGCACCCTGGTGCCAAAAGTGCGTAGTGCGTAGTGCATAGGAACAATCAACCCCTGCGCTGAAAGCGCATCAGGAAGCAAGCGCGCCGCACGACTGGCGAATGAAAAGCTCCTGCGGAAAGACCACGCGGCGCGGCGGCTCGGCGCCATTTTCCATGATGTCGAGCAGCATGCCGACCAGGTGCTTGCTCATGGCGGGCATGGGCTGGCGCACCACCGTGAGCGGCGGGTCGGTCTGCTGGGCGAGCGGCAGGTCCTCAAAGCCAACCAGCGCGACGTCGGCGGGGACGCGCAAGCCGGCATTACCGATGGCGCGCAGCACGTCGAGCGCCATGCGCGTGGGCAGAAAGATCGCGTCGGGCCGGTGCTGCAGGAGCTGCTGAGTGGCGCTGTAGCCGTTGTGCATGCCCGCCGCCGCGACGAGATTGTCGTCAAAAGGGATGCGCCGCTCGGCCAGGGCGCTGCGGTAGCCGGCCAGCCGCTCCTGGCTGGCAAAGGTTTCGAGCGAGCCAACCAGCAGCGCCACGCGCCGCCG
>LJCR01001111.1 GCA_001399705.1 Kouleothrix aurantiaca | reverse complement strand
GGCGCGCGCGACCTGCGGCAGATCAATGGGTTGCGCTCGGCGCAAATTGCCGAAACGCTCGGCTACGATTACGGCCCCGAGGTCGTGCACCGCGACGATATGGTGCTGCTGTAGTGGTTGCAGGTTGGAAGGTTGGACAGTTGCAGGTTTGCGCCGGCGACCGACGAGATATTAAACCGCAAAGAGCGCAAAGGGCGCAAAGATTTATAAATTTACGATTGACGATTGACGATTAGGACGACCGACGACAGAACAATAACCTATACTACGTCCTGAGTAGTGGCGTAGCCGCGTATCGAAGGGCGCAAGCGCTAACCGGCGACCAAAGTGCTCACCGCAAAGAGCGCAAAGAGCGCAAAGTTGGGAATTGCTGCCGACTGCCGGCTGCCTACTGCTAACTGTCATCTGTTTATTCGCTCTGCGCTCGCAGTTCATTTGCAACCTGTAAACCTGCAACCTGTAACTTTCACACAGGAGTTGATATGCTCGACCTGAACGCCATGGGCCAGCGCGCGCGCCGCGCCGCCCGCGCCCTCTCGCTCGCCAGCACCGCGCAGAAAAACGCCGCGCTCGAAGCGCTTGCCAGCGCGCTGACCGAGCGCGCCAGCGATGTGCTCGCCGCCAACGCCATCGACATGGAGCGCGCGCGCGCCGCCGGCACCACCGCCTCGCTGCTCGACCGCATGCTGCTAACCGAGGCGCGCCTGGCCGCGATCGCCGCCGATGTGCGCAAGGTCGCGCAGCTGGACGACCCGGTGGGCGAGCAGTTCGACGCGAGCGTGCTGCCGAATGGGTTGCGTGTACATCGCCGCCGCGTGCCGCTTGGCGTGGTGGGCGTAATCTACGAGGCCCGCCCGAATGTCACCGTCGATATTGCGGCCCTGTGCCTGAAATCGGGCAACGCGGCGATTTTGCGCGGCGGCAAGGAAATCATGCACTCCTGCGCGGCGCTCACCGAAATTATTCGCGATGCGCTTCTTGCAGCCGATCTGCCCGCCGACGCAATGCAGGTGATCGACGACCCCGACCGCCCGCTGGTCGAGCAGTTGCTGCGCCTGGATGCCTATGTTGACGTGATCATTCCGCGTGGCGGCGCGGCGCTGCACACGTTCTGCCGCGAGAAGGCGACCATTCCAGTGATCACGGGCGGCATTGGCGTGTGCCACGTCTATGTCGACTCAGCCGCCGACATGGCCAAAGTTGTGCCGATTGTGCGCAACGCCAAAGTGCAGCGCCCAAGTGTCTGCAATGCGCTCGACACCGTGCTGGTGCACCGCAGCGTCGCGCATGAGGCGCTGGCCGCGATTGCTCGCGACCTGCTTCCTCTGCATGTCGAGCTCCGCGCCGACGAGGAGTCGCTGGCGATTTTGCAGACCGCCGGTCTGGCGGGCGAGCACGTCGTTCCCGCCCAGGCCAGCGATTTCGGCACCGAGTTTATGGCGCTTATTCTTTCGACGCGCGTGGTGGATGGCCTGGAAGAAGCGCTTGACCATATTGCGCGCTTTGGCGATCACTCCGACGCGATCATTACCGAGGATCGCGCCGCCGCTGACCAGTTTGTGGCCGCGGTCGATTCGGCGGCCGTGTTTGTGAACGCCTCCACGCGCTTCAACGATGGCGGGCAGCTTGGCCTGGGTGCGGAGATCGCCGTCAGCACGCAGAAGCTGCATGTGCGCGGCCCGATGGCCCTGCGCGAGCTAACGACCTATAAGTGGGTGGTCGAGGGCGACGGGCAGATTCGGCCATAGAAGTGTTAAGTGTTGAGTGTTGAGTTTTGAATTGAATAACTCAAAATTCAACACTCAAAACGTAAAACTGCCAAGCATGATTAGCAAAGCAAACGCCGAACACTATATCTGGGGCGAAGTCTGCGACGGCTGGCGGCTGGTCGACCGGCCCGAGCTGAGCGTGATCCACGAGCGCGTGCCGCCCGGCGCGGCCGAGCTGCGCCACTACCACACGCAATCGCGCCAGTTCTTTTTCGTGCTGGCCGGCACCGCCACGCTGGAGCTGGGCGGCGTGCGCGAGACGCTTGGCCCGCAGCAGGGGCTGGAAGTTCCGCCCGGCGTGCCGCATCAGCTGCTCAATCTTTCCGACGCCGACATCGAGTTTCTGGTGATCTCGCAGCCAACGACACGCGGCGACCGGGTGCTGGCCGACGAATAACGAACAAGAAAATTCACCACAGAGACACAGA
>LJCR01001112.1 GCA_001399705.1 Kouleothrix aurantiaca | reverse complement strand
CTTCAGGTTCAGCCGCTGCTTCGGGTTCTTCCGCGTCGGCAGGCGCGGCGCTCGCGGCGGTGGCGATCAGGCGGCGGAACAGATCGGCGTTCACAAGCTGCTTGAACGGGTAGTGCAGCGGCTGGAGGAACAGCTCCTTGAGGGCTTCCTCGACGCTTGGCACGCCGCGCCCGGCCAGAAATTCGGCCAGCTGCGCATACTGGTTGATCGCATCGTTATGTACCTCGCGCCAGTCGAGGAAGACGTGGCAGCGGTACGCGCCCAGCTCGACATACAGGCCCTGCTCAACCAGCTCGCGCCCGCTGCGCAGGTATTCCAGGCCGCTGGCATAATCGCGGAAAATGTAGAATGCCTGCTCGTCGGCCGAAAGGCGCAGGCCGTCGCCCAGCGAGCGCTGCACCAGGGCGCGCTCGTCGCCATTGCCGGTTTTCATCGAGAAGGAGGCCGACTGCCGCACCCAGCCGCGCACCTCGGCGTAGGCGTTGTGGTAGAGCACCAGCGCGCGCTCGCCGTTGTAGCCGTTTGAGTAGGCATACACATCCTCGGCCACGCCGCCGTCGGCGGTGAAGAAATCGTAGAGCAGGAAATCATCGACGCCAGCGAAGAGGTAGCGCTTGTGCACCAGCGGGAAGATCTCGCGCTCGTGCCGCTCAATCAGATACTGATCGGGCTGCTCGTCCCAGTAGGCGCGCTGGTATTCCATGCCATACTTTTCGGCAAAGCCCTCGATCTGGCCGTGGCCGAACATGGGCAGGCCGGGCAGCGTCAGCATCACGGTGCAGATGCCGAAATACTTGTCGCCCTTGCCGAACTGCTCGACGGCGGTTTTCTCGTCGGGGTTGTTCTGGAAGTTGACGTAGCGCTTGAGAATCTCGGGGTCGAACTCCAGCGTCTGCTTCATCAGCGAGCGGTACTTGGCGTTGTCTTCGTCGCGTAGCAGGTGCATAAACGCGCTGTTGTACACGCGGTGCATGCCGAGCGTGCGCACGAAGTAGCCTTCCATCAGCCAGAAGGCCTCGGCCAGCAGCAGCGTGTCGGGCACCTCCTGCGCCACGCGGTCGACGACCTCGCGCCAGAACTCGTTCGGGATGGCGGCCTCGAACTCGGCCTTGGTCATGGCATACTCCGAGCGCGAGGGGATTGCGCCGCCCGCGCCGGGCTCGGGGAACCACAGGCGCTCGATATGGCGCTTGGCCAGCGTCATGGCCGCGTCGAAGCGGATGATCGGGAACTGGCGCGCAACGTGCAGGATCGTCTGGATCACGGCCTCGCGCGTTTCGGGGTTGAGGTAGTTGAGCTGCGCGGTGTCGTTCCAGGGCATGGTGGTGCCGTCGTTGCCGTGGTAGATATCGCGCGTGTCGCCGCTGTGGCGGTCGTGCCGCTTGAACACCACGGCGGCGTCGGTGCGCTCGTAGTAGTGATCTTCCATGTAGATGCCGACGCGCTCGTCCCACGAAAGGTCGGGGCCGTTGAAGGAGTAGGATGGGTAGGGGCTTTCGGGCACCGACAGAAACCAGTCGGGATGATCGACAACCCAGCGCCCGTCGATGCCGACGTGGTTGGGCACCATGTCGCTGGCGAGGCGGATGCCGCGCTTCCAGGCGCGCTGGCGCAGGTTGTCGCACGCGCCCTCGCCGCCCAGGCGCTCGGCGATTGTGTAGTCGTAGAGCGAGTAGGCCGAAGCGACGGCATCGGCGTTGCCCATCATCTGCTTGACGCGCTGCGAGGCGACGCTGCGCTCCCACAGGCCGATCAGCCACAGGCCAGTGATGCCCCAGCGCTGCATGCGGTCCAGCTCTTCGTCGGGCACATCGTCGAGCGTGCGAACCGGGCGGTCGTACTGCTTGGCGAGCTGATCGAGCCAGACGTAGGCGTTCTTGGCGATCATCACCACGCGCGGCATCCAATCCTTGTCGGGGCTGAACTGCTCGGGCTCGGCTTCCAGCCCTTCGAACGAGCCGATCGGGATCTCGATCGGGCCGGGGCCGAAGAACACTGGCTTTTCTTCTTCTTTGATCAGGTCAAGCCCGCCCAGCAGGCGGTAGACCTCTTTGCCGAGCGTGATGCCCCAGCGCGAGCGAATAAACTCAAGCTGCGCTTCGAGCGAGTGCGGCGCGGCGCGCGACGGCGCAAGCAGCATGTCGATCAGGTTTTCGCCGCCGCTGCCGAAAATGCCGCCGGCCGCGCGCGCCGCCCC
>LJCR01001110.1 GCA_001399705.1 Kouleothrix aurantiaca | reverse complement strand
TTTGCAGGTTGCAGGTTTGCAGATTGGCAGGCTCAATCCCAAAACCCCAGACCCTAAACCCTTGCGCGGTTGCAGGTTACAAGTTGCAGGTTGCAGGTTTGAAGATTGGCAGGCTCAATCCCAAAACCCCAGACCCTAAACCCTTGTTCGTCTGTGGTCAGTGGCCGTTCGTCCTCGGTCCTTCGTCCTTCGTCCGCATAAGGAGCACAATGATGAGTGCACATGAACGCAACTGGGCGGGCAACCTGACATATAGCTCCGTCCGCATCCACCGCCCAACGACGGTCGCGGAGGTGCAGGAAATTGTTCGCAGCAGCAGCAAGCTGCGCGCGCTTGGCTCCCGGCACTCTTTCAACACCATCGCCGACACACCCGAGGATTTGGTATCACTGGAAGGGCTGAGCCGCATTGTGGCGCTCGACCGCGAGCGCGGCACGGTGACGGTCGAGGCGGGCATCAAGTACGGTCACCTCGGCACATACCTACACGGCGAGGGCTTTGCGCTGCACAATCTCGCCTCGCTGCCGCATATCTCGGTGGCGGGCGCGTGCGCCACCGCGACGCACGGCTCAGGCGACCGCAACGGCAACCTGGCGACGGCGGTGACCGCGCTGGAGTTTGTCGCTGCCGATGGCGAGCTGGTGCGCCTTTCGCGCGAAGCGGACGGCGACGCCTTTCTGGGCGCGGTGGTGCACCTGGGCGCGCTTGGCGTCATCACGCAGATGACGCTGGCGATTGAGCCGACCTACACCGTGCAGCAGGATGTGTATGTCGATCTGCCGGTAGCGCAGCTGGAAGCCAACTACGAAGCAATCGAGTCGGACGCCTACAGCGTGAGTTTGTTCACAAACTGGCAGGGCGACGCCGTTGGCGAAATCTGGCTGAAGCGCCGCCTGCCCGATGGCGTCGCGCGCGCAATGGCGCCTGAGTTCTTTGGGGCAATGCTGGCCGCCAACGCGCTCCACCCCATTCCCGCGCTTTCTGCCGCAAACTGCACCGTTCAGGGCGGCGAGCCCGGCCCCTGGCACGAGCGCCTGCCGCACTTCCGCATGGACTTCACGCCCAGCAGCGGCGACGAAATCCAGACCGAGTATTTCGTGCCGCGCCCGCACGCCGTCGCCGCGATGCGCGCCATCACGGCAATTCGCGATCAGCTCGCGCCGGTGCTGATGATCTCCGAGGTGCGTACGCTCGCCGCCGACGAGCTGTGGATGAGCCCGTGCTACCGGCAGGAGTGCGTGGCGCTGCACTTCACGTGGCACCCGAACGCGGCGGCGGTGCAGGCGGTGCTGCCCACGCTCGAAGCGCAGCTTGCGCCGTTCGAGCCGCGCCCGCACTGGGGCAAGGTGTTTGCCATGCCCGCCGCGCAGGTGCAGGCCCGCTACCCGCGCCTGGGCGATTTCCGCGCGCTGGTGCAGCAGTACGACCCGGCGGGCAAGTTCCGCAACGCCTTCATCGACACGTATATATTTGGGTAGGCGGGCGAAAGAGTGAACCGCAAAGGCCGCAAAGGGTTTACAGGTTGGCGGGTTAGCGGGTTGAAGGTTGCAGATTGGTAGGTTGCAGGTTGGCGGGTTAGCAGGTTGCAGGTTAGCGGGTTGAAGGTTGCAGGTTGGCAGGCTGGCAAGCCGGGGCGTATCGCATACGCCTGCCTTTCCTGTCCCAAACATAGCGGCGGCTTGTCCCAAAAACGTGTGACACCTGCCCCGTGACATTGGGATGCTGGGCGCGTATCCTGTGTGCATCCGATATATGAAATGCACAGGAGACAGCCGATGAACACCCGCCCGAGGACGTACACGATCGCCGCGATCATTCATCTCGTTGCCAGCCTGCTTGATGCTGGCATCGCGCTGAGCTTGTTGCCGCAAGGGGCCGCCACACTTGATAGTGTTGACGGGCCGGGCTATGTCTTTACCATCATCGGCCTGATCCTCGGGCTGGCCGGGATCTTTTCGGCGTTCGGCGTCTGGAGAAATCAGAAGTGGGGCGTCATTCTCACAATCATTCTCCGTACTTTCGCCGGGCTGACGGCTTTGCCGGGGCTTTTCTTTGCGGAAGGTACCCTTGGCTGGAAGATTGCTGCGTGGTGGACTGTACTCTCCGCTATCGTCATTATCGCCCTGCTGCTGTGGCCGACGCCGAAACCGGCACCCGTTTCTCGCGCAGTGTGAAGGTCGTAGAGTATGTTTGGCTTTAGC
>LJCR01000111.1 GCA_001399705.1 Kouleothrix aurantiaca | reverse complement strand
CCGCCGAGCTGGTGCGCGAACAGGTGCTGCGCCTGACCGAGCAGGAAGTGCCGCACGGCGTGGCGGTTGAGGTCGAGGAGTGGGAAGAAAAAGAAAACGCCGTCTATATTCGTATGACTATCTATGTCGAAAAGGAATCGCAGAAAGGCATCCTGATCGGCGCGCACGGCGCAATGCTCAAGCAAATTGGTAGCGGCGCGCGCCCCGGTATCGAAGCGCTGATTGGCCGGCGCGCCTACCTCGACCTGTGGGTGAAAGCCCGCCCGAACTGGCGCGACGATCCTTCCTCGCTGCGCTGGCTGGGCTACCGGAGTGACGATTAGTTCACAAAGCCACGAACTTCTGCGAACATCCAGTGGCACCCATCTTGCATACCTGGCGCGTATCGGCTGTAAAAAAGCGGTGCGCGCTACGTTTATTTCATAGAGTACCTTGTCGCTGTAGTACACATAACCTATGGCAATTTGTGAATGAACATGGTATAGTGAATGCAGCCGCAAATCCGCTGCACTTACCTAGTGTAGCGCACCCACACTGAAGGAGATGTTATGGCACTCTTCGCTTTGTTGGCAATCGTCGCTCTGATGGCTACGCTGGTCGCTCGCTCGGCGCAGGCGCGGCGCATTCCGGTTCGCGTTCCTGCCCGTGTTGCCCAGCGCCGCGTGATCCGCCGCCGCTAAATTCGTTTACATTGCCGCTGTGGCCCTGTCGCAGCGCTTCATATAGATGTTTTGCAGGCGAGAGGCTCAGGCCTTCTCGCCTGTGTTTTTTGATGGCGGCCTCTGCAAGCCGGCGTATGGTATAATTCCGCCCATTATGAACACACAAATTCCACATTTATATAATTTGTCGCTCACTGAAATTGAGCAGTTGCTGGCCGGCTGGGGGCAGCCGGCTTTTCGCGCGCGCCAGGTGTATCGCCAGGTATATACCAAGCTCGCCAGCACGCCCGCCACCATGACTGACTTGCCGCTGCCATTGCGCGAGCAGCTTGCTGCCGAAACGCGCATCGCCACGCTGGAGCTGGTGCGCCTGCAAACCGCCGACCAGGGGCAGACGCGCAAGGCGCTGTTTCGCATCCCCGGCGGCGAAGTCGTCGAGAGCGTGCTCATGGTCTACCCCGACCGCGCGACCGTGTGCGTTTCGACGCAGGCGGGCTGCGCGATGGGCTGCGTGTTTTGCGCGACCGGGCGGCTGGGCCTGCTGCGCAACCTCAGCGCGGGCGAGATCGTTGAGCAGGTGATGTGGGCCGCGCGCGAGCTGGAAACCCTGCGCGCCGAAGCGGAGGCCGGGCAAAGCGCCGCCCCCGCGGTGCAGCACCTGACCAACGTTGTATTTATGGGCATGGGCGAGCCGTTCGCAAACTATGATCGCTGGTGGCAGGCGGTTGAGCGTTTGCACGACCCGCAGGGCCTGAACATGGGCGCGCGCAGCCTGACGGTCTCGACGGTCGGGCAGGTGAGCGGCATCCGGCGGCTGGCGCGCGAGGCGCTGCCGATCAACCTGGCAATATCGCTCCACGCCCCCGACGATGCGCTGCGCTCGGAGATGATGCCGATCAACCAGCGCTACCCGATTGCCGATCTGCTGGCCGCCACGCAGGACTATATCGACGCAACGCACCGGCGCGTGTCGTTTGAGTATGTGCTGCTGCAAGGCAAGAACGACTCGCCCGAGCAGGCCGCCGCGCTGGGCGCGCTGCTGAAAGGCATGCTCTGCCACGTCAACCTCATCCCCTGGAACCCGGTGCCGGGCGCGCCGCTGGGCCGCTCCGAGCGGGCGCGCGTGCTGCGCTTCCAGCAGGTGCTGCAAGGGGCAAGGCATTGCCTGCACCGTGCGCGTGGAGCGCGGCGTGGCAATTGCGGCAGCCTGCGGCCAGCTGGCGGGTGTGCCGCTTGAAATCAGCGAGCCGGCCGAAATCATTGCGCTGACCAGCTAATGCCCTGACTGAACACGCCAGTTTCCCCCGAATACAATCGGATGTACTGAACGAACGCGCCCGGCACCCGCGCAACCACGCCGGGTGCTTTTCTTGCGCACTGCTTGAGTCTTGCCGGTGATAAACCGTAATGCTATACTGGACGCGAACGTGCTGCCGCACAGTGCCGCCCACGAAGGCCCAGCTGCTGAGAGATAAGGAAGGTTTCAATGGCGATTGCCACTGAGATAGCGCCCGAGGCCGAACTGCGCAACCCCTACCAGAGCCTTTCACGCTACATCAACCGCGAGCAAAGCTGGCTTGAGTTTAACAAGCGGGTGCTGCAGGAAGCGCTGGAAGATCGGCACCCGCTGCTTGAGCGCGTGAAATTCCTTTCGATCTTCAGCACCAACCTCGACGAATTCTTTATGATTCGCGTGGCCGGCATCAAGCAGCAGATTGCGGCGCGGGTGGTGGGTCGTTCGCCCGATGGCATGACGCCAACCGAGCAGCTCTTTGCGATTCGCCGCGCCGTGACTGAGTTGGCCGAACAACAGCGCAACTGCTGGCTCGACGACATCCAGCCCAAGCTGCGCGCCCAGGGCGTATATATTCTCGATTACGAAGAGCTGGACGACCATCAGCGCGCGTACTGCAAAGACTATTTCGAGCGCGAGGTCTTCCCTGTGCTCACGCCGCTGGCCTTTGACCCCAGCCACCCGTTCCCACAGATCTCGAATCTGAGCATCAACCTGGCAGTGGTGATCAACGACCCCGAGGAGGGCGAGCTGTTTGCGCGCGTGAAGGTGCCGGCGGTGCTGCCACGCATGATTCCGATCGGCGGAAATTGCCCCGCGCCTGAAGAAATTCAACCCGAGCGCCGCCACGCCTTTGTGTGGCTCGATCAGGTGATCGCTGAGCACGTCGATGCGCTGTTCCCGGGCATGGCGGTCACAGAAGTGTACCTGTTCCGCATCACTCGCAACGCCGACGTTGAGATCCAGGAAGAAGAAGCTGCCGACCTGCTGCGCACGATCGAGCAGGGCGTGCGCCGCCGCCGCTTTGGCGCGGTGGTGCGTCTGACGATCCAGCACGACATGCCGCAGCGCATTCGCGACCTGCTGCTGGCGAACCTGAAGCTGAACCCCGAGGATGTGTACGAAGTGCGCGGCCCGCTCGGCCTTTCCGAGATCATGGCGCTCACCAGGATCGACCGCCCCGAGCTGAAAGATCCACCGTTCTACCCCAAGGCGCCCGCGCTGCTGCGGCACGCACGCACCAGCAACGAGATCTTTGGGGCGATTCGCCAGCAGGATATTCTGCTGCACCACCCGTATGATTCGTTCCAGCCTCTGGTGGAATTGATCGAGGCGGCGGCGGAAGACCCGGAGGTGCTGGCGATCAAGCAGACGCTGTATCGCGTCGGCAGCAACTCGCCAATCGTCAAGGCGCTCATGCACGCGCGCGACCAGGACAAGCAGGTGACGGTGCTGGTTGGGCTGAAGGCGCGCTTCGACGAGGAAAACAACATCACCTGGGCGCGCGCGCTGGAGCGGGCTGGCGTGCATGTGGTGTATGGCCTGGTGGGGCTAAAAACGCACGCCAAAATCGCCCTGATTGTGCGGCGCGAGCACGACGGCCTGCGGCGCTATGTGCACTTGGGCACTGGCAACTACAACGCCGGCACTGCGCGTGTGTATACCGACCTTGGCCTGCTGACATGCCGGCCCGACATTGGCGCCGACGCATCGGATCTGTTCAACTTCCTCACTGGCTACTCTCGGCAGACGCGCTATCGCAAGCTGCTGGTGGCGCCCGTAAACCTGCGCGAACGGCTGACATGGCTGATCGAGCGCGAGATTGCACATGCCAACAGCGGGCGCACAGGCCGCCTGATCTTCAAGCTCAACGCGCTGGTCGATCCGGCGATGATCCGCCAGCTCTACGCTGCGTCGAGCGCGGGCGTACAGATCGACTTGGTGGTGCGCGGCATCTGCTGCTTGCGCCCGGGCGTGCCGGGCTTGAGCGAAAATATCACCGTGCGTAGCGTCATCGGGCGTTTTCTTGAGCATAGCCGGGTGTATTATTTTGGCAACGATGGCGCGCCCGAAGTGTACCTGGGCAGCGCCGACCTGATGCAGCGCAACCTCGACCGGCGCGTTGAAACGCTCTTCCCGATCGAAGACCCGGCCATGGTGTCGCATATTCGTGACGACATGCTCGAGATCTACCTGCGCGACAACACACGTGCCCACCTGCTGCAGCCCGATGGCTCGTATATTCGCGCGCAGCCGCAGCAAGGCGCGCGACCGATCGACAGCCAGCTTGCTTTTGGTGCCGGCCACGATTTACCACCAGAGTAAACGCTATGGAAAGCACCCGCCTGTTTATTGCGGCCCCGCTGCCACTGCCGGTGAAAATCGCACTCGTGAGCGCGCAGGCGCGACTACGGCGGGTGGGTGCCCCGGTGCGCTGGGTGGCGGCCGAGGCCATGCACCTGACTCTGCACTTCCTGGGCGAAACTGACACGGCGCTGGTGCCGGCAATTGAAGGTGTAATGCAGCAGATCTGTACGAACCACTCTGCGCTGCAGCTGTGCCTCACCACCACGGGTGCGTTCCCAAATTCGCGGCGGCCTAATGTGCTGTGGGCGGGCATTGGCGGCGATACCGATGCGCTGGGCCAGATAGCGGCGACATTGCAGAACGCGCTGGCGCAGATTGGCCTGGCTGAAGACATGCGCCCGTTTCGCCCACACCTGACGCTGGGCCGCACGCGCCGGGATGCGCCGCCGCAGATGATTGAGCGACTTGGCGATACCATTCGTGCCCTGCCACAGCTGACGCCCACCAGGTGGGAATGCGAGCGCATTGTTCTGTTTCGCAGCGAGCTTCGCCGCGAAGGCCCGCACTACACCGCGCTGGCGGAGTGCAGCCTGTTGCCGGCGCGAACGAGATAAGCCATGTTTACCGATCGCCTTTTTCGCATTCTGATCTGGATGCTGATCGTCGCCGTCTCGGTCTACCTGCTTGAGCGGCTGTTTTTCCTGACAGCGCTGTTTGCCACGCCGCTGCTGCTGTTCAGCCTGGCCTGGCTTGTGTCGCTGATCTTGAAGCCACTGGTCGATCGGCTGACGCTGCTGAGCGTGCCGTTGCCGCCTGCGCTTGCCGGGTCGAAGATGCACCGCATGTGGCGCATCCCGCGCAGCATTGCAGTCGCGCTGATCTACACCGCAATCGTCGCGCTGATTGCGGTGTTGGTGGTGTCGCTGGTGCCGATCATCGAGCCGCAGCTGGTGGGCATTGACCAAACGCTGCCCGATGCGGTGGCTCAGATTTCGCAATGGATTGGCGGGCTGGAAGGTGAGCTGCGGCGGATCGGATTCCGCGGAAACCTGAACGGCATTGCCCAGCCCGACACGCTGGCCCAGCAAGCTACGGCTGTTGGCAGCACACTGATCCAGCAGTCGCTTGGGATTGCAAGCGGCATTGCAACCTGGCTGGTTAACACCACGCTTGTACTCATCCTCAGCTACTACATCACGCTCGACGGGCCGCGCATTTCCGCGCGCGTGCTTGCGCTGATGCCCGAGCAGTGGCGCGACGATACCACGCGCTTCTTCAGCATTGTAAACTATACCTTTGGCGGCTTTTTGCGTGCGCAGCTGCTGCAAGCCATGATCTACGGCGTGGCGACCGCAGTGGTAATGGCCGGGCTGGGGCTGGATTATGTGGCGCTGGTGAGTGTGAGCGCGGCGGTGCTGGTGCTGGTGCCGATTGTAGGCGGATTGCTGGGCGTCATTCCGCCGCTGGTGGTGGCGATCATCGGCAACCCCGACCGCATCTGGCTGATGCTGTTGCTGCTTGGCGCCGTCCAGCAGGTGCTCTTCAACATGATCATGCCGCGCCTGATGGGGCGGATTGTAGGCCTGCACCCGCTGCTGGTATTTGCGGCAATTCTGGTTGGCGCGACGGTGGCCGGCGGCTGGGGTATTCTGTTTGGCATTCCGATCGCGGGCGTACTTGCGGCGGTTCTGCAGTTTGTGTATGGCCGGGCGACCGTCAGCGCCGACGAGCCGCTGCCCGGAGCGCGCGACGAACAGCGCATTGCTGGCGATCGGCGCTCGCTTTCCTAGCTGGGGCGGCGGCTTTGCGCGGCCACGCGCTCGATGATCGTCGCGGCCAGGTGTGCTATCGCTTCAGGCGCGATCAGGCCACTGGCATCGCGTGCGGCCACCACATCGCTGAGCCAGTCGTAGGCGTGGTCGTTCACGGTAATCAGCACTTCCCACTCGTTTGCACCCAGGCGCGCGACGCGCTGGCGCGGCTCGGCGCGGTTGAGCGGCAGCTCGGGCGAGGGGGCGTGATTTGTTGCCGTATGGCTCGCGCCATTATGCGTGCCATTCACGGTTGTGACGGTTGGCGATGGCTCGGGCCCGCGCTCGTAGACCGTTAGCTGGTGCTGGTAGGCCGCCTCGAACTCGCGGAGCACGCCGATCGCGAGGTGGAAGTAGTCGATCATCCCAAAAAATTCGCCGCGCTTCACGTCTTTGCGCATGGCCTCGGTCACAAGCGCGTCGCGCCGGTTGACAAGCATATGCCAGCGCTCAAGCGCGGGCGACTCCTCGCCAAACACCAGCCGCGCCACCGCCTGCACGGCATTTTCCCACGATTGAAATTCGCTATATCGCATCATTACCGATGAGGGGACGTGATCGCGCCCTTTTTCGGCGCTTTGGTGCAGGCGCGCTATCATGTTGCGGGCATCTTCGATAAGAGGTTGAAACATTACACACTCCTTGCAGCGTTGCTGGTCTATCCCTGTCGGGAGGCCCAGCGTTCGCAATGTATCGTAGCAGGTTGACGCGAGTTGTCAAGGGTTTCGCCCACCCAAACGCGCGCTGCGAGCGCATAGCCTGTGCTACGGGCGATGAAAACAAACCATACACTCTGGAAGCGCATGTACGCGCGCTATTTGACGCTCCCTTCCCTCTCCCATATAATACGCGGGCTTATTCGGCTGCTACAGCTACTCGTATCGCCTCGCCGCTATTCCAGCGCCTAGAAAGTCTGTGAATCGCCCCAATGGCTGTTTCGGAACGACGCAAGCCTATGA
>LJCR01001108.1 GCA_001399705.1 Kouleothrix aurantiaca | reverse complement strand
GCCAAGTAGTGATGTATGAGATCGCAATGGAACATCACGAACATCGCCGCGCGCTTGGCCGCCTGAGCGATGAAGACTGGCAGCGATCATGGGGGCAGCTTATGGGCGCATACGGTGAGCAGGCCAAAGTCTACGAGAAAACGTCGGCGCACACACTGCCGCGCTCATTCTACACCAACCGCCTCGAATGGCTGCGCCGGCTACGCAGCATTCAGAGCGGGCTGCAGCATGAAGGGCGCCGATCGCGCGTTGATCAGCGAATGCTGCGCGAGCATGCGCGGGCCATCGACACGTATATGAATCAGATCCAGCCAAGCATACCACGCAGTGTATTTGGCGGCGTGCTGGCATTTGCAGCAGCCATTGTCGTGCTGGTTTTTATATTTCGGCCTACCCATATACCAGCGCAGCCGCCTAACATCATTGTTCGCGCCACCAGCAATAGCGCCAGCCTGGCTCCGCCCGGCCTGAAGCTGCCTGTCGACCCAACTGCTGTGAATGATAAAGGCATGGTATTGCTGCGCCAGCAAAACTGCGCCGAGGCCGAAAAACTGTTTCAGCAAGCAGCCGAGGCCGCCCAGGGATGGCACCTGCCACACACCAATCGCGGCTTCTGCCTGTACGAGCTTGGCCGCACCCAGGAAGCAATCGCTGAGTGGCGCACGGCAATAGGACTAAACCCAACCGGACAAGACGCGCATGCTGGTCTTGGCATGGCTTTATATCAAACTGGCGACCGTGAAGGCGGCCTGCAAGAATATAAGGCTGCAATCGAAATGGAAAATCAGTATCGCGATGCAGCGTGGCTGAGCAACGTGCGCGACTGGAGCGCGCGAGCCATCGCCGACTCGCAGCCGCTGCGGGACGCGATTCCTTAAGAACCGGAAAACACCACAGCCGCAGCGAATGTGCTGCGGCTGTGCGTATTGCGCCCGCGCTGGCCTACGCAAACCACTCGGTGGCGGTTTGCAGCAGCAAGTAGGCGTTGAGCACCACAATCACCGCCGTCACCGCCCAGGCCAGCCACGTCAGCCAGCGCGGATTGACGAACTTGCCCATCTTCACCTTGTCGCTGGTGAACATCACCAGCGGAATAACCGCAAAGCTCAGCTGCAGCGACAGGATCACCTGGCTGAGCACCAGCAGCTGCCCGGTGCCACGCTCGCCATACAGCGCGGCCACAATCACCGCCGGCACAATCGCAATCGCGCGGGTAATCAGGCGGCGCAGCCACGGGCGCATGTGGATGTTCAGAAAGCCTTCCATCACGATCTGGCCGGCCAGCGTGCCTGTCAGCGTTGAGTTCTGGCCCGCGGCCAGCAGCGCCACGCCAAACAGCGTGCTCGCGAACGTCGCGCCCAGCACCGGCGTCAGCAGCTTGTAGGCGTCGTGAATATCGGCGATGTTGGCGTGTTCGGTGCCGTAGAAAGCTGCGGCCGCTGTGATCAGGATGGCCGCGTTGATAAAGAAGGCAAACAAGAGCGACACGGTCGAGTCAATCGTGGCGAATGTGATCGCCGAGCGCTTGCCCTCGTCGTTGCGCTCGTAGGCGCGCGTTTGCACAATGCTGGAGTGCAGATACAGGTTGTGCGGCATCACCGTCGCGCCCAGAATACCAATGGCGATATACAGCGCGCTCGGGTTCGTGATAATTTGTGGCGAAGGAATCAGGCCACCCAGCATCGCGCCCACTGCCGGTTGCGCGGCAAGCAGCTCGTAGGCGAAGCAGCCGCCGATCAGGAAGACCAGGCCGGCCACCATCGCTTCCAGGTAGCGGAAGCCGCGGTGCTGCAGCAGCAGAACGACCAGCACGTCGACGGCAGTGATCAGCACGCCCGCCACCAGCGGGATGCCGAACAAAAGGTTCAGCGCAATTGCTGAGCCTATCACCTCGGCCAGGTCGCAGGCGGCAATCGCGATTTCGCACAGCACCCACAGCACAAAGGCCACTGGCGGCGAAAAGTGGTCGCGGCAGGCTTGCGCCAGGTCGCGGCCGGTGGCGATGCCCAGCTTCAGCGAAAGGTGCTGGAGCAGGATGGCCATGAGGTTCGAGATCAGCACCACCGACAGAGCAGGTAGCCGAACTGCGCGCCGCCGGCCAGGTCGGTCGCCCAGTTGCCAGGGTCCATATAGCCAACCGAAACCATCAGGCCTGGGCCGACAAAGGCCAGCATCTTGCGCCAGAAGCTGCCGCTGGCGGGG
>LJCR01001109.1 GCA_001399705.1 Kouleothrix aurantiaca | reverse complement strand
GCTCATCGGTGGGATCGTCTTCGATTGGCCCACCGTCAGGGCGGCGATTCGACAAGATGATCATATCGCTCGCCACCACGTCGGTGCTGTACCGATCCATCCCCGCGTCATCAACCCATTTGCGCGTCTGCAAGCGCCCCTCGATATACACCCGCGTTCCTTTCGAGAGGTACTGGTTGCAGATCTCGGCCAGCTTGTCCCACGCCACGACTCGAAACCACTCGGTGTCGTCATGCGCCACGCCATCCGATGATTTCCAGGTCCGGCCCGATGCCACCCGAAACGTCGTCACGGCGCTCCCCTGTTCCGTATAGCGCATCGAAGGATCCGCCCCCAGGTACCCCGTCAGCATCACTTTGTTGAGATCTTTCCCCATCGTCGTCCCATGTCCTTTCGCGATCATCCCGCACGGCCACATGCCATGCACTCATCTAACGCCCACCATCGTGTTTTTCTTCGATTCGCGAGTGGGACCTATGCGGCTGTATGCTCTGGTCAAGAGGTAGATACTTGACGGGGTACGTCACTTGTGCTACATTCACTGTTCAGAAAGGAGGTGTAGAGATGCATGTACGTCTAGCAGTGCGCGAGCTTGCTGAACAACGCGGGATGAACATTCGGCAGCTTTCCGAAAAAGTCGGCATTTCGTACGATACGGCGCTTGACTTCTGGCATGGCCGTCAGCGACGCATTGATCTGGCAGTCCTCACTCGGCTGTGCGTGGAACTTCGGTGCACGCCATGTGATGTTCTGATCTTGGAGGAAGGCGAGGGGAACAGTCTGCTGCTAGGCGTAGAGGTAGTTAACACGACCTACGCCTAGCAGCGTATAACTGTGAGCGAACACGTTGAAGCGATTGGAACCCGATCAACGTGTCGCGGCAAAAGTATAGCAGATCTCGATAGTACCGTTTACAATCACCATGCCAGGGAATGGTATGGAGGTGTTCACACGGGGTAAGCAATCAGAAACCAACCAGGTGGGTAGCATACGCCAGTTTCTGATGCAGGGAGTCAAGCCGCCTCCCGCGTGAATGGATCACCGGCATCAGAAGGAGTCACGAAGCGAGCACCATTGTAACCATTACAATGGTGCTCGCTTCCGATCTATTACGGTACGACGATGAAATTGCTCAAAACGCCGCGCTTCAGGCGCGGTTTTTTGTTATGTGCAAATTTTGCTCACCAATGCGCGTTAGATGAGTGAGAAAGATCAGTACAACGTCGGATACCAATACATCAACCCCTTCCGTTCAGCAAGCGGATACGGATCTGCAGAGGTCTGTGCCCACCGGCGCTTGCAAACCCTACATCGGTGCGTGCATGCACGACCTGGTGTACGGCAGGACGGGAAGGGGGAATCGAACCAAACAGCATCAATAGTGTGTTCGAGGATCGGTCGGATCGGGTGATGTATTTGTGAGAACGAAAGGGAAAACCATGGCTACCCAGTCCCATTCGCATCGTCTTGTGCAGCCTCTTCCCGTAGAGGTACGGCGCGCACGCAGGAACCTGGCGTACGTGGTTGTCGCAGGGATTGCCCTTGGGTTGCTGACATACGTTCTTTTTCTGATGTAGGGAGCGTCGCTGGGCCATTGTACCTGGTGCAATGGCCCACATATAAAGAGGAAAACGGATGCAAGACAGAGCACCAAAAATCGGGGATCGCGTGCGCTTTTGGGTCGGAGGCCCGTACTCCACGGGGCTTGACGGCGCGATCGGGACCATTACCCAGCTCACCGGTGGTATGGGAGATGAAGCGCAGATTGAGCCTGATTACGGTCAAGGGCATATTTCTCACAAAAAACGCCCATACCTCTGCCGGAAGGCAACAGAGGGCTATGAACTCCTTGCCGATCGGCCGGATGATCCGCAAACCATCCTCGAACAGCGGCTGGCTAGGGATCTGGCGATTGGCGAGCTGATCGGGTATCGCCGGGTGACTCAGGAAGAATTGACCCGCCAACCAGAACCGCTGATGATCCTGCTCCACCGTGGCGCAAAAAGCCATGTGGTCGTTGGCCAGCCGTATCTCTTGTCGCCCGATGAGACACGCCATACCCCAAACGCACTCTGGAGCCAGTCGTATGATCGCTGGGAGCCGACCATCAATGACGCCCATGCACTCACGGCGTTGGATGCCATCAAACGGCCGCATTGGATCACGTTTGATGGGTCCCGCTACCACTGCACGATCGTGCTC
>LJCR01001107.1 GCA_001399705.1 Kouleothrix aurantiaca | reverse complement strand
GACTCAGCCCTCTGCAAGCATGTGCTGGCCGGCAGCCGCGAGCGCGGGCTCTTGCTGCTCAACTGCGGTTCCTATGACAATGTCGTTCGTTTCATCCCACCGCTGGTGGTCAACGCCGAGCAAATTCGCCAGGCGGTGCGGATCTTCGAGGAGGCGCTGGCAGGATGACCGGGCCGCGCCAAGCGCTCCCGCGTCAGCATGTCCACACAAATTTTATGGCAACGTTGCAAGAAATGAAAACTGTGCTGCAGGCCTTCCAGTCGCGCCGGCTGCGCCGCGACCATGCCGACCTGGCAGCTGAACAACAGTACCACGATATTGGCGAGTTTTTCTTCGAGGAAATGTATGGCCCGCGCGATTTCGCCGCGCGCGACGAGCAGGCCCGCCGCTTGCAGCAGTTTACGCATATCGCACCTGGCCTGAACGTTGGCGATGTGCAGAATGTCCTGGAGCTGATCGACCTGACGAATAAGCTCGACGAGGCGGTTGCGAACGCGCTCGTGGCAATGGACGCGCCACTCGATTTCGATGAGGAGATCTACGAGCGCGCGTACGCCGAGGCCGACAACTACGACGAGCGGGTGCGCCAGATCGAGCTGGTGCGCCATTCGCTCTACAATGTCTACCGCATGGCAAAGCGCCCGCTGATCGGCGGGGTGCTGAAGAGCACGCAGGGTTTGGCCCAAACGGTTGGAATGGCCGACATCCACCGCTTCCTGCGCACCGGCTTTGTCGCCATCCAGTCGGTGCGCGACATTCACCGCTTTGTCGAGACGGTGTGCGTGCGCGAGCAGGATCGGCTGGATCGGATTTACGGAATGTGACACGGTGAAAGGGTGAGCGGGTGAAATTGCTATTCACCCGCTCAGCTGATCAATTAGCGCTGGCCTTTGAGCAGCGCCAGGTCGGCCTCGACCATCATCGTCACAAGCTTCTCGAACGAGGTTTCGGGCTCCCAGCCCAGCGTTGTGCGCGCCTTGGTCGAATCGCCCACCAGCAGATCGACTTCGGCCGGGCGCATAAAGCGCTCGTCGAGCACGACATACTTGCTGTAGTCGAGATCGACGTGGCCAAAGGCCAGCTCGCAGAAGCGCCGCACCGACTGCGTCTGCCCGGTCGAAACCACAAAGTCGTCGGGCTGGTCCTGCTGGAGCATCAGCCACATCGCCTTCACGTAATCGCCGGCAAAGCCCCAGTCGCGCTGCGCTTCGAGATTGCCGAGCCGCAGCTCATTGTCGAGCCCAAGCTTGATGCGCGCAACCGCATTGGTGATCTTGCGCGTGACAAACTCCAGGCCACGGCGCGGGCTTTCGTGGTTGAACAGAATGCCGCTGCTGGCGTGCATGCCATAGCTCTCGCGATAGTTCACCGTGATCCAGTGGCCATACACTTTCGCCACGCCGTAGGGGCTGCGCGGGTAGAAGGGCGTGGTTTCGCGCTGCGGCACTTCCACCACCTTGCCAAACATTTCCGACGAGCTGGCCTGGTAGAAGCGAATATCGGGATCGACAATGCGGATGGCGTCGAGCATGCGCGTGACGCCCAGCGCGGTGGTTTCGCCCGTGAAGACCGGCTGGCCCCACGAGGTTTGCACAAACGACTGCGCGGCGAGGTTGTAGACTTCGGCCGGGCGGCTTTCGCGCAGCAGGTTGATGATCGAGACTTCGTCGAGCAGATCGCCGGTGGTCAGGGTGACATCGTCCTGAATGTGCTTGATGCGCTCGAAGTTGACGGTGCTGGACCGGCGGATCATGCCGATCACTTCATAGCCCTGGGCGAGCAGGAATTCGGCGAGGTAGCTGCCATCCTGCCCGGTGATGCCGGTGATCAGGGCGCGTTTCTTGTTGGCCATGTGAACGTATGGTCTCCTATTGTGCGGCGCGATGCATGGCGCCGCAGCGTTGCTCTGCCGCAGCAGTATACTCGTGATGCAGTACGCTTGTCTGCTAACTGGCTTAGCCGCGCGCAGGCGAATTTGCCAGTATAATCGGCCTATGATACCACAGCATCCCGAACTGCCTGAGTCGCTGGGGGCGCGGATTGCGCGGCTGCGCGCGGCGTGCGGCTGGACGCAAGAGCAGCTGGCGGCGCGGCTGGCGGCATCGCGCGTGGCGGTGTCACACTTCGAGCTGGGGCTGGCGCTGCCAAGCGAGCGCACGGTGCTCCTGCTGGCCGGGCTGTTCAAGCTCGCGCCGCACGATCT
>LJCR01001106.1 GCA_001399705.1 Kouleothrix aurantiaca | reverse complement strand
GCGCCGCGCCGCCCGCCCCCGACTGATCGCCTCCAGCAGCGTCGCCGTGTCGGCCAGCAGCGCCGGGTCGATCAGCGCGGCGTCGGCCTGCGGCCACGCGGCCAGGTGCACGCTCGGCGCCACGCCTTCGGTCTGCTGCGCCACCAGATTCTGGTAGAGCGACTCGCTCAGGAACGGCATGAACGGCGCCAGCAGGCGCGTCATCGTCGTCAGGCAGGTGTATAGCGTGCTGTAGGCTGCCTGCTTGTCGGCGTCGCTGTCGGCCTTCCAGAAGCGGCGGCGGTTGCGGCGCACATACCAGTTCGAAAGGTCGTCGACAAACGCCTCGATCGCTTTGGCCGGCGCGTGGATGTCGTAGTCGTCGAGCGCGGCCGTGACATCCTGCACCAGCGCGTTGAGTCGCGCCAGCGCCCAGCGGTCGATCGGCTGCAGCTCGGCTGGCGTGCTGCTGTCGGCGGGTGTCCAGCCATCGAGCTTGGCGTAGGTCACAAAGAAGCTGTAGGTGTTCCACAGCGTCAGTATGAACTGGCGCAGCATCTCGTTCACCTGCTCGGGCCCGAAGCGGCGCGCGTTGTACGGTGGCGCGCTGGCGAACATATACCAGCGCACCGCGTCGGCGCCAAACTCGTCGATCAGCTCGAACGGGTTGACGACGTTGCCGCGCGATTTCGACATCTTCTCGCCCTTGGCGTCGAGGATGTGGCCCAGGCAGATCACGTTTTTGAACGCTGGCCGATCGAACAAGAGCGTGCTGACGGCGTGCAGCGTGTAGAACCAGCCGCGCGTCTGGTCGATCGCCTCCGAGATGAAGTCGGCCTGCCCGGCGATTTCGAACAGCTCCTTGTTCTCGAACGGGTAGTGCCACTGCGCCACCGGCATCGAGCCGCTGTCGAACCAAGCATCCGCCACATCGGGGATGCGCCGCATCGCGCCATGCCCGTCGGGCGCTTCCCAGGTCAGCTCGTCCACAAACGGCCGGTGCAGGTCCAGGTCTTTCAGGCTGCGCCCGACCTTCTGCTCAAGCTCGGCCACCGAGCCGATGCACTCCATGTGCTTGCCGTCTTCCGACACCCAGATCGGCAGCGGCGTGCCCCAGAAGCGCTCGCGCGAGATCGCCCAGTCGATGTTGTTCGCCAGCCAGTTGCCGAAGCGCCCGTTCTTGATGTGCTCGGGCACCCAGTGGATCTCCTGGTTGTGCGCCACCAGCCGCTCTTTTTTGGCGGTGGTGCGGATGTACCACGAGGGCTTGGCATAGTACAGCAGCGGGTTCTTGCAGCGCCAGCAGAACGGGTAGGAGTGCTTCACCCGCGCGCTGCGGAACAAAAGCCCGCGCTCTTTCAGGTTGCGCGTGATCACCGGGTCGGCCTGCTTGAAGAACATGCCGCCGAAGCCCAGCGCGTCGTAGGCCGGGTAGGCATGCCCGCTCAAATCGACCGAGAACAGCGTGGGCAGGTTGTATTTGCGGCCGACCTCAAGGTCGCCATAGGCCGGCGCGATATGCACGATGCCGGTGCCATCTTCCAGCGACACAAAGTCGTCGGCGATCGCCATATAGGCGCGCGCAAGGTCGGGCTTGTCGCCCGCGCCGGGCACGCCATCGTACAGGCGCTGGTAGCGCACGCCCCACAGCGCATCGCCCTTGAAGCGGTCGAGCACGCGGTAGTTGCCCTCGCCCAGCACCTGATCGGCCAGCGCCTCGGCCAGCACCAGTCGCTCGGGCGTCTGTTCGGGCGAAGCATTCGCATCCAACGCTGTGTCTGCAGCGCCAGGGGCAGCCGGCGAATGCTTCGCCCCAACAAATTCCACCAGCACATAGTCGGCGTCGGGCTTGAGCGCTACGGCTACGTTTGCGGGCAAGGTCCAGGGCGTGGTCGTCCAGGCCAGAAAGGCCGCGCCCGCCAGCGCCGCGTCGTGCGGGTGCCCGCTCGGCTCGTGGCGGAAGCGGATCCACACGCTTGGGTCATCGACATTGTCTTCAAAGCCCAGCGCCACCTCGGCGTCGGCCAGGGTCGTGCCGCAGCGCGGGCAGTGCATGGTGACCTTGTAGTCGCGGAACAGCAGGTCTTTGTCCCACAGCTGGCGCAAGATCCACCACAGCGACTCGATGTAGCTGTTGTCGTATGTGGTGTATGGGTTTTCGAGATCGAGCCAGAACGCGATGCGGTCGGTCAGCCGCTCAAACTCGTCGACATAGCGGTTCACGCTTTC
>LJCR01001105.1 GCA_001399705.1 Kouleothrix aurantiaca | reverse complement strand
GCGTGAGCGCGGTGATGCCGTAGGTGGCCCAGCGCGGCCCGCCAAGCTCGTGGAGCATGGCCATGCCAAGAAAGCCGGTATCGCCCACAAGTACATCAGCCGGGAACGTAGCAAGAATGCGCCGGAGATCGGCGATCTGGCCCGGCACATTGTCGAGAAAGAGGTGCTTGAGGTCGAATTTGAATCCTTTCAGGCCGCTGAGCTTCGCGCGTTCGGGGAAGACTTCGTCGAGGCTGGCGTCGCCGAAATCGGCTGCCGCCTCGATCGGCGCGAACTGTGCGCCGCTTGCCGCGATTGCCGCCTGAAAGCGCCGCCCGCCGTACCACACAACCTCGTGGCCGCGCTCGACCAGCGCACGCGCGATCGGCAGGCCCGGGTTGGTGTGCCCGGCCTGTGGGACGGTGGCGAAAAGAAAACGTGCCATGTATTTGCTGTCTTTCTATATGGTGGTGAAATCGGTTGTCGTATTCATTTCACCCTTCCATATCTGGATGAATAATCACAGTCCGTTCTGTGCTACGGGTGCATTGTTGCAGCATGCGGGGCCTGTGGGGTCACCCTTTGGGATACACAAGGGCGACAAGCGCAGTATGACGGTGGGGGGAATACGTGGCAGCGCCACTCATCCACGCGCCACGCGCTACGCGCATACTCTGACAGCGGCAATTTAAACAAGGAGGAATGGCATGAGCACCGAGCAGAACAAGGCGATTGTGCGGCGGGTGTACGAGGACGTGATCAATCAGGAGCGGGCTGAACTCATCGAGGCGCTGTACGCGGCTGATGTGGTTGTGCACGACCCGTTTATGGGCGAGGCGCACGGCGTGGGCGCGTTTCGCGAGCTGCTGGGCATGTTCGACGCGGCATTCCCGCACCACCGCGTGGCGATTGACGCAATGGTGGCGGAAGGTGACATGGTGAGCGTGCTGCACACGCACACTGCCACGCACGGCGGCACGTTTATGGGCATGCCGGCAACCGGGAAAAGCGTGGTAGTGCCAGGAATTGAGCTGTTTCGCCTGCGCGACGGCAAGATCGTCGAGTTCTGGCGCAAGGACGACGATGTGTCGCTGATGATACAGCTGGGGATGATTCCTTCGTAGGGGAGCATACAGAGCGCAGTTTTCAGGAGGCAGTGAGCAGCAGCTTGCATTGCAATAACCACCTTGCTGCGTACAGAAAACTTGTTCACAGGAAACAGCTGAATCCACCTACGCAACAAAGGACGAATGGCGAGCGTGGCTTCGTCATTCGTCCTTCGTTATTCGTCGGTCGTCATTTATCCTGCGCGGCCAGCTCTTTCTGGATGCGGAACAGGCTCACCAGGCCCCACACCACGGCTACAACCATCAGCAGGCAGATCAGCCAGAGCAGGCCCATGGCGAACATGCCAGCGCCAAAGCCAAACATGTGCATCATAACGCGCCTCACGTACTGCGCTGCACCGCATTATCGAGCTGCTGCACCAGCGCCTCAAACAGATCGCTCTCGGTGATAATGCCTATCACCGTACGCTCCTCATTCACCACCGGCAGGCCGCCGATCTTGTTTTCGATCATGAGCATGGCCGCCTCGCGCAGCCCGGTTTCGGGCGTGACAACGAGCGGATCGGTGCTCATCACCTCGTAGACTTTGACTTTGCGCAGGCCATTGGCGACGTCGAAGGGATCGAAGCCGGCGGCGCGCAGCACGTCGGCGCCGCGGATGTCGCCCTGGGTAATAACCCCGCGCAGCTCGCCGGTGTCGATCGTCACTGGCAGGCGCCGCACGTCGTGCTCGTACATCAGCGCAAGTGCCTCGCTCAGGGGCGCGGCAATGTTGATGGTGACGGCGGGCGCGCGCATCCAGAACCGAATCTCTTCTTCGGCCGGCACGGCCCGCGCTGCGACTGGGTACGCTTGCATGGCAGACATATCAACCTCCTTGTTGCTTTCCGGCCGCTTTGTGTCTGATTTCAGCATAGTATGTTCGCGCAGGGGCAGGGTTGCCGTTCGGCAACTGGGCGTGCTCGTTTCTTTCTGCTGGCTCAGGCACCCGGGTATCGGCGGGGCAGTTGCGAAAGCGCCCATACGGGTTACGAACCATTTACTCAAGCCCGATCGTGGTTTGTTACGATAGGCACAGGAAATGAACCACGCACAAGGAGGCCGTGATGACAACCGAACTTGCCGCAAGCGTTCGCCTTCAGGAAGGCATGCATTTCGTCGGC
>LJCR01001104.1 GCA_001399705.1 Kouleothrix aurantiaca | reverse complement strand
GTATAACGGCGCGCTGGCGGGCGTGTCGCTCGGCGGCACCACCTACACCTACCAGAACCCGCTGGTCAACCACGGCGAGCTGCACCGCTGGGAATGGCATTCCTGCCCGTGCTGCCCGCCCATGCTGCCCAAACTCTACGCCGCGCTGGGCGAGCAGATCTACGCCCACACCCGCCACGACATTTTTGTTCAGCAGTATATTGGCAGCGCCGCGCGCATCGCGCTGGAAACGGGCGAAATTGCGCTGACGCTCCAGTCGGCGCTGCCGTGGCAGGGCCATGCCGCCATCACGCTCGAACTGGCAGCGTCGCAAACTTTTGCGCTGCGCCTGCGCGTGCCGGGCTGGTGCCCCGCGCTCGGCATCCGCGTCAATGGCGAAGCGCACGCGCCCCACATCGCGCAGGGCTATGCCGTGATCGAGCGCGCATGGCAGGACGGCGACCGCGTCGAGCTTGAGTTCGCTATGCCGGTCTTGCGCATGGCTGCGCATCCGTCGGTCAACCAACTGCTCGGGCACGTGGCACTCCAGCGCGGGCCGCTGGTCTACTGCCTTGAAGGCGTGGATAATTCGGCCGAGCCGGTGCTTGCGCCTGTGCCACAGCTTCAGCCCGAGTGGCAGCCCGCGCTGCTCGGCGGCATGATGGCGCTGCGCGGGCATGCTGCCGACGGCAGCGGCTTCCAGGCGATTCCCTACTTCGCCTGGGACAACCGCCCCGCCGCCGGTGCCGCGCAGGATTGGATGGCGATCTGGCTCAAGCAGGGCGGCAACCACGCGCTGCGCCACACACTCGACGGCGAGGATCGCGCCGGCTGGGAGCACGCGCTCTACCGCGCCCTGCCCGAAGACGCGTAAACGCAACGAACGCAAGAATACAACCGCAAAGCGCGCAAAGGACGCAGAGGATTGAATGTCGTAGGGTGCAGGTTAAATCCCAAAACCCTAGACCCTAAACCCTCATACAGTTCTGTGGTTCTCGGTTCTCGGTCCGTGGTTCTCGGTTCTCGGTTCTTGGTTCCGCGGTTCTGTGGTTCTTCGGTTCTCGGTTCGCCGCGCAGCACAACTCCCCAAGTGCGTATATAATTTTGCCCCACGCATGGCCACGCCGCCATCGGCATACGCAGAAACGGGGGAGGAATGCGCTCGCTCAATGAACTCAAACCTGCAGATGGAACCACGCCGCGCTCTAACCTGATTGTGCCCCGCAGCAACCGGCTCAACCGCGCCCTGACGCGGGTGAGCGATGCGCCGCTGCGCGAGGGCAACAGCCTGACGCTGCTGCAAAACGGCTCGGAAACCTACGCCGACTGGCTTGGC
Source organism: Kouleothrix aurantiaca (assembly GCA_001399705.1). GTDB lineage: Bacteria > Chloroflexota > Chloroflexia > Chloroflexales > Roseiflexaceae > Kouleothrix > Kouleothrix aurantiaca. The sequence continues at coordinate 894 of LJCR01001104.1, read as the reverse complement.
GCGATAAAGAACGCCAAGCGCTGGATACACCTCGAAAACTATATCTTCCAGAACGACGGCATCGGCCAGCGCTTCGCCGACGCCCTGGCCGAGCGCGCCGCGGCGGGCGTGCGCGTGCGCGTGCTCTACGACTGGTTCGGCTCGCTGGATGTGTCGCGCTCGTTCTGGCGGCATATGCGGCAGAACGGCGTGGACGTGCGCGTGTTCAACCCGCTCGCCTTCACCTCGCCCTTCGACGTCGTCAACCGCGACCACCGCAAGCTCCTGGCGGTCGATGGCGAGTATGCCTCGATTGGTGGCGTGTGCATCGCCGACCCCTGGCTCGACAAGTCGCCGGTGACGGGTTTGCCCTACCGCGACACAGCAGTGCGCGTGCTTGGACCGGCCATTGCCGACATCGAGCGCGCCTTCGCCGATGTTTGGCGGCACGCCGGCACGCCGCTGCCGCCCGACGAGCACCCGCCCCACGGCAGCCTGCAACCCACCGGCAGCGTCTCGGCGCGCGTGATCGTGCAGGAACCCGAGCGCATGCGCATGCTGCGCGTCTTCCAGGTGATGCTCGCCGCCGTCGAAAAGCGCGTATGGCTGGCCGACGCCTACTTCCTGGCCGCGCCGATTTTGCGCGAGGCGCTGATGGCCTCCGCGCGCGACGGCATCGACGTGCGCATTCTGCTGCCCTCCACCAACGACCTGCCAATGGTTGGCGCGCTTTCGCGCTACGGCTACCAGCCGCTGATCGAGGCTGGCGTACAGATCTGGGAGTACGCCGGGCTGATGATGCACGCCAAAACCACCGTCGCCGACGGCTGGTGGTCGAAGGTCGGCTCGACGAATCTGAACGTCACTGGCCTGGAAACGAACTGGGAGATCGACCTGGTGGCCGAGGACTGGGAG
>LJCR01001103.1 GCA_001399705.1 Kouleothrix aurantiaca | reverse complement strand
CATAGGTGGTGCGGAAGCCATCCAGCGCGCCGGTGTACGTTATCGCCGGCATATGCTCAACCAGGCTGCGGTAGCGCGTTTCGCGTTCGTGCAGGGCCGTCTGCAAGCGATCTTCGAAGCTGATGAGCTGCGCCATAAGCTGCGAAAGCAGGCGCAGCTCGGGCTGCACGGGCGGCAACTGCATGCGCGCCACCTGCAGCCCTTCAAGCCGGTCGGGGCGGTAGTGGGCAATGACGCCTTCGAGCAGATCGAGCACCTCGTTCACAATCGCTGGCTCAAACGTCCAGAACGTAGAGAAGCGCCGGGTGGACTCACCTATCGCGCCGCTCTGCTGATCCTGCCCGCACAGCACAAAGGAAAAGCGCGGCGCCAGCGCGCACACGAACCATTCCTGGCGCAGCGGGTCGTTGCCAAGCAGCTTGACACGAATCTCACGGGCGTGCTCATCGTCGCCCAGTTTGCCGCCCGAGAAAATGCACACCTGCTGGGCCACGTCGGCCAGCGCGCGGTAGCGTTCGGTTTCGCGGCGCCAGTGGCTCGATTCCTGAAAGCCAGTCAGCAGCACCGCCGGCATCTGCTCGCGCAGAATAATATCTTCGAGCGTATGCGAAACATGCACCAGCGTGGCCTTGGTCGCCTCGAACACCTCGACGCGCTGGCCAAAATGAGTTCGTAGATGCTCAAACAGCGAGATCGAGATGCCCGCTGCACCTGGCTCGGCTGCCATCGTACCTGGATGGGTCATCGCCAGCCTCCTTTGCGCTACAAGATTGTGTGAGGCCGGCTCTCGGGCAGAGCGGGCCGTTGCGCACAGAATGCGCGTGCATGTAGCATAGCAAGGCACAGGCACCAACTCTAGCTCAAAGATGAAGCCGAGATTACGCATCGGTTGCGGAACGGGCTCAACTCGGTTGCCCCGCCGCAATGTTCCGCGCACCGCCAAAATTCTGGTATCATGCGCCGGCAGGAATAACGCTGAAGGAACAAGCCAAACCCTATGACAGAGCCAAAAATCATTTTCTCCATGGTGCGCGTCAAGCGCATTGTGCCACCCAATCGCGAGATCATCCGCGATATCTCGCTCTCGTTCTACTACGGCGCGAAGATCGGCGTGCTGGGCCTGAACGGCGCGGGTAAATCCACGCTGCTGCGGATCATCGCCGGGGTGGACAAAGACTACCTGGGCGAGGTGGTGATGTCGCCGGGCGTGAGCGTGGGCCTGCTGGAGCAGGAGCCGCAGCTCGACGCGAGCAAAACCGTGCGCCAGGTGGTCGAAGAAGCCGTGCAGCCGGTTGTTGATCTGCTGGCGCGCTACGAAGCGATCAACGAGAAATTTTCCGACCCCGACGCCGACTTCGACGCGCTGATCGCCGAGCAGGCCGAGCTGCAGGACCAGCTCGACCGCGTGGATGGGTGGAACCTCGACGGCAAGCTGGAAGTGGCGATGGATGCGCTGCGCTGCCCGCCCGGCGACACGCCGATCGGCGTGCTTTCGGGTGGCGAGCGCCGCCGCGTCGCGCTCACGCGCCTGCTGCTCACCGAGCCCGACATTCTGCTGCTCGACGAGCCAACCAACCACCTCGACGCCGAGTCGGTGCTGTGGCTGGAAAAGCACCTGCAGCAGTACAAGGGCACGGTCATCGCCGTCACCCACGACCGCTACTTCCTCGACAATGTGGCCGCGTGGATTCTGGAGCTGGATCGCGGCCACGGCATCCCCTGGAAGGGCAACTACTCGTCGTGGCTCGAGCAGAAGCAGCAGCGCCTGGCGCAGGAAGAAAAAACCGACAGCAAGCGCCAGAAAACCTTGCAGCGCGAGCTGGAATGGATTCGCATGGCGCCGCGCGCGCGCATGGCGGTAAAGGCTTCGTGGCCGGGGGTGTCGAGGAAAGTGATCTTGCGACCGTGGACTTCGACCTGGTAGGCACCAATGTGCTGGGTGATGCCGCCGGCCTCACCTTCGGCAACGCGCGCCGAACGAATCGCGTCCAGCAGCTTGGTTTTGCCGTGGTCGACGTGGCCCATGATCGTGACGACCGGCGGGCGGGTGCGCAGATCGGTGGTTTTTTCCGCCGACAGCACGTCCTTCACATTCTCGACCACGCCAGCCAGCTGTGGCGGGACGTATTCTTTGGTTTCGATATTGAAATCGGTCGCGATCAGCGCCGCAGTGTCGTAGTCGATCTGCTGGTTGATGTTCGCCAGCACAC
>LJCR01001102.1 GCA_001399705.1 Kouleothrix aurantiaca | reverse complement strand
GCACCGGGGTGGGCCTGCACGCGCCGGGCGGGCGCGGCGTCGGCGGCAGTTGTCATTTCGTCGAGCATGTCTTCGGGCAGCGCAATTACGGCCGGGCCGGGACGCCCTGAGAGCGCCAGCGCAAAGGCGCGCGCCAGCAGCTCGGGAATGCGCGCCGGGTCGTCGATCTGCGTGGCCCACTTGCTGATCGGCCCAAACATGCGCCGGAAGTCGATCTCCTGAAATGCCTCGCGCTCGCTAAATCCACGCGCCACCTGCCCGATAAACAAAATCATGGGCGTCGAATCGTGGAAGGCGGTATGCACGCCAATGGCGGCGTTGCTCGCGCCCGGCCCGCGCGTGGCGAAGCAGATGCCGGGCCGGCCAGTCAGCTTGCCATAGGCCTCGGCCATGAAGGATGCGCCGCCCTCGTGGCGCGCGCTGATGAGCCGCACGCGGCCGGCCTGAGCAGGCTCGTACAGGGCGTCGAGCACGGGCAGGTAGCTTTCACCCGGCACGCAAAAGATCGTATCGACGCCGTTGAGCAGCAGCTGGTCGACGAGCATCTGCGCGCCGGTGCGGGAGCTGAGAGCCATACTTCCCCTCATAGACGTTGCGAATTTGTACCACAGAGACACGGAGGCGCGGAGATTTTGGTGTGCAGGATTGCAAGTCGCAGGTTTGCGGGTTGGTTTGTAGGGGCGAAGCTTGTCTTCGCCCGGGCAGGTTGCAGGTTGCCGCCGGGGCGTATTGTATAGGTCTGTTCGCAGCCGACTGCCGACTGCCGACTGCCGACTGCCGACTGCCGACTGCCGACTGTCACCCTTTCACCCCTTCACCCTGTCATCGTGTCACCCACTCATCGCTGCCAACTGCTACTGCCCTGATGTTCCGCGCAGCGCCCGCGTCGCCTCCCAGTCGATCTGGTAATGCTCGGGCAGGCGCACAAGCTGCCCGTCCGCGCCGATGTACCGCACCGCCACGCCATAGTCGCGCGCGGCGGCCTCGACCGAGACATAGCCACTCACCACGTCGTCGAGCACGCGCGCCGGGTCGCGCTCGAACGCGCTGCCGTAGCCGCCGCCGCCAGGCGGGTCGAGGTGCGCGTGGCTCGCGGGCGTGAACCAGACCACGGTTTTGGGCGCAAGCGGCCCGCTGTCGTCGGCATAAAAACCGCCGGGCGCTCCCGGCTGCCCGCCATCGAAGCCCTGCGCCGCGAAGCGCGTGCGGTCGATCATGGCCGAAACGCTCCAGCGCCCCTCACCGCGAAAACTTAGCTCGGTGGCCTGGCCCAGCCCGCCGCGCTGCCGCCCCGCGCCGCCCGAGTCGGTGCGCAATTCGCGGCGGTGCTGAATGAGCGGCGCAAGTGTTTCGATCACCTCGGCGGGCACGCCCGCGACGCCGCTCGGGAAGCCGGTGGTGTTCAGGCCATCCTTGATCGCCCGCGCGCCCATGCCGCCAAGCTGAAACACGGTGAGCATGAACGGATTCTCGGTGCCGGGCCACGCGCCGCGCCAGATGCTCATCCAGCCCGGGTCGGCGCCGGGGGTGTCGATAAAGCACAGCACTGGGAAGTGGAATTTTTCAGCGTGCTGGAACAGGCGCAGCGCCTTACGGTAGCCTTCGGGGCGCGGCATGCCAAAGTTGCGCTTCACATTCTCGCGCGCGTCGCGGCCCTTCTGGTGGCCGACGATCATCACCGTGCGGCCGTCGAAGCGGGCCAGGCCGCCAATGATCGCCGCATCGTCGCCGTAGCGGCGGTCGCCGTGCAGCTCAACGAATTCTTCGCAGCAGCTACGTACATAATCAAGCGTATGCGGGCGGTGGGGATGCCGCGCAAGCTGAACTTTATCCCAAGGGGTGAGCGCTGTTGTCATGGTTCTTTCGTGCCCATCGCGCGCCGGGCAAGGGCGTGGCCCAGGGCGCAGGCGGTATCAGGCATTGAGCATCATTGAGTTGGCCGGGGCTTCCGCGCCATCGCGAGCCTTGCCGGTGTAGAGCCGCAGGAGCCGGGCCAGCGTTGCTCGCAGCTCGGCGCGTGGCACAACCATATCGATCATGCCGTGCTCGACCATGAATTCGGCAGTTTGGAAGTGGGCCGGCAGCTTCTGGCGAATAGTCTGCTCGATCACACGCTGCCCGGCAAAGCCGATCCGCGCGCCCGGCTCGGCGATGATGATATCGGCGACCGAGGCGTACGAGGCAACCACGCCGGCGTAGCACGGATCAACC
>LJCR01001101.1 GCA_001399705.1 Kouleothrix aurantiaca | reverse complement strand
ATATAATGCATTCCTCGGACATGAGGAAGGACCATGCGCATACATACAAATGATGCAGTGATCGATATTGAGCGTACGATCATGCAGCTAAGCTGGCTTGGGCAGCGCCAATTTATGCAACTCCTGGCGGGCGAGCGCTTTGATCTGACTGTGCCGCAATACCATACGCTTCTCCATGTACATCATTGCAGCGGCATGTGCAAAATGTCGGATCTGGCGCGGGCCACGCACCAGTCGGCGGCATCGCTTACCGGCATTGTCGATCGTCTGCTTGAGAAGGGCTTGGTTGAACGCGGGCGGCCTGATGACGATCGCCGGCAGGTGGTTGTTGGATCGACCGAGCGCGGGCACAACCTGCTGGCGACGATCGAGCAAGCGCGCCGTGACGGAATGCATAAGACGCTTGCACACATTCCCGCAAGCGAGCTGAACGAACTTCAGCGCCTGCTCGGCGTAATGCTGGAAGCCATGCTAGGCGCGCTCAACGACTCGGAAGAGACAGCGAGCGATGACCGGGCAAATAGCCTGTGATCGAACCTTGGCGGGCACATCAACGGTGTAGAGTGCAACAACGCAGCTACGTGTTCGGCTCCAGATAGCATTACCTTTCAGGGATTAGTCATCTCACACTCGCCCAAGATGTGGTACCATGAGCGCGTGTAAAGAGCAGATTATAAACAAAGCAAACCATAGTTTTGAGCCCCAAATTGAAACGGCCCGGGCAAATTGCCTGAGAAGTGAGGACATACGATGACCAAACAGAAACAGCCATCCGACACTATCGCGCAGTCGGGCGAGTCCGAGGAGGACACTCCGGAGCGTGAGCTACCGCTGGTAGTGCTGGGCGAGATGGTGATCATGCCGCATATGACAGTTCCGCTGCAAGTTGGGCAGGGGAAATCATATCGGGCAATGGAGCAGGCCTGGGACGAAGATCAGGAAGTATTGCTTATTTTTGTCTCGGAAAGCGAGATCGAGAGCTATAAGAATGGCCAGCCACAGCAGTTCCCGCCGATTGGCGTAATCGCGCGGCTGGAAGAGTTCATCAAGCTGCCCGACGGCACAGTGCGCATTATTCTTGAAGGTCTCGTGCGCGCGCGCTTGCTCGAAGCTATCCAAGTCGATCCGTTCTTCCGCGTGCGCTGCCTCCCGCTCACCGACGCCGAGCCGGTGGGTATGGAAGTTGAAGCGCTGATGGATACTGTCAAGCAGCAGGTTGACGAATTCGTCGATCACCTGGGCGAGGTGCCGCAGGACGCGGTGGCCTTTGTGCATCGCATCGACAAGCCCGGCCATCTTGCTGATATCGTAACCTATGCGCCGGCCTTCGAGTTCACCGAGCGGCTCGACATTTTGAACGAGATCGACCCGGTGGAGCGTCTGCGGCGCGCGTATATGCTGCTGGCGCGCCAGCTTGAACTGCTGAAGCTGCGCCAGAAGATCCAGCAGGACACCAAGGAAGTGCTCGATCAAAGCCAGCGCGAGTATTTCCTGCGCGAGCAGATGCGCGTCATCCGCCGCGAGCTGGGCGAAGATGAAGACAGCGACGACCCGATCGACGAGCTGCGCCGCAAGATTGCCGAGCTGAACGCACCCGATTACGTGAAAGAGCAGGCCACTCACGAACTGAAGCGCCTGGCGCAGCAGGGTATGAACAGCCCCGAGGCCGGTGTTATTCGCACCTACCTCGACTGGATCATCAACCTACCGTGGTCGGAAGAAGAAATTTCTGAGATCAGCATTGCGCAGGCGCAGGAAGTTCTGGACGAAGACCACTACGGCCTGGAGAAAGTTAAGGAGCGCTTGCTGGAATACCTGGCGGTGCGCAAGCTCGCCGGTAGCCGCATGCGCAGCCCGATCCTGTGCCTGGTGGGGCCGCCCGGCGTGGGCAAAACCAGCCTTGGCCGCTCGATTGCGCGGGCACTTGGGCGCTCATTTGTGCGCACCAGCCTGGGCGGTATCCGCGATGAGGCCGAAATCCGTGGCCACCGGCGCACCTATATCGGCGCAATGCCGGGCCGCGTGATCCAGGGCATGAAGACGGCGAAATCGCGCTACCCGGTCTATATTCTCGACGAAGTCGATAAGATCGGGCAGGATTTCCGCGGCGACCCGACCTCGGCGCTGCTGGAAGTGCTTGACCCCGAGCAGAATAATACCTTCTCGGATCACTACCTGGAGATTCCGTACGATCTTTCGCAGGTGGTGTTT
>LJCR01001100.1 GCA_001399705.1 Kouleothrix aurantiaca | reverse complement strand
GCCACTTGTTGTTCAGCTCCACAATCGCAAACGGCTCGATGTAGAGTGTCGCGCCGCTGGCCGACTGGTCGTGCACCAGGCCGCGCACAGTGCGCTTGTTCGCCGCCTTGACGGGCACGACATAGCGGCCATTGCGCACGGTGATGATGTTTTCCTGCAGCGCGTCGGAATATTGCGACGAGCTGACGATATTCTGCAGCTTGTCTTGCAGGCGGCCAAACGCCACGCGCACCTCAGCGCGCAGGCGCCCAAGCAGCGGGCTGGCACTATCGAGCACGGTGCCGTCATCGCCAATCGTGGTCGTGATCGCGTCTTCGATCGCGGGCAGGTTCGGCAGGTCGGCAGCCAGCTCGTTCAGCATGGGGAACAGCGCCGGGTCGAGCTTGAGCAGGCTGGCGCGCAATCGCCGCCCGCTGGCGAGGGTTGCGCTCACCTCCAGCAGCGCGCTGGCTTCCAGCACGCCGCCGCGCCGCGCCAGCCCAATCGCGCCACGAATGTCGCGCGCGCCGCCGATCGTAATGTCGGGGCGCTCGTCGAGCAGGCGCCGCGCCTCGCTCGTTAGCTCGATTGCGCGGCGAATGACATATGCATCGGTGCTGGGGATAAGAGCCAGCGCCAGCTCGCGCGAGGCGGAAAAGGCGGTATGGCGGGCCAGCCGTTCAAGAATTTTTGGGAACTCGAGGGTTTCGAGCGTTTGCTCACTGATTGGCATTTACTGTACTCGGAAAATAATGCTCGACTCGCGCGGCAGCACGGGCCGCACGGTCGTATAGATCAACGGCAGGATGGTATCGGCGAAAAAGTGCACCAGCGTCGAACCGCGCACACTGCTCTGCATAGAAATGACGAACGGCAGCGACGCGCCGGTTGCAGGGCTGCGGAAAATAAACAGGTCTTTCAGCAAGATTGACAGAATTCCCATAAAGAATGCCGCCATCACCAGACCCAGCAGCGTGCCAAGGATCTTATCGAAGAAGTCGAGGCTGGCTGGCATGCGGAAATAGCGAAAGGTGTACAGGCCGGCCGCCGTCAGCAGCAGGAAGCTCACCAGCAACACCGTGGCAAACGCGGTGATCTGGCCAACTTCGGCGCTGCTGTGAAAGCGCTCGCGGTAGAAATTGCCGACTGCCTGAAAGTACAGGCTGGCCAGCACAATACTCACATAAAACGCAACAATGGTAATGATGAGCTTGACGGTGCCCTGGAAAAACCCCAGCGCCAGCCCGCCCAGCAGAATTAAAATAAACATGAGATCAGTGAGGTTCATTTGGCCCTCCGGCACCTAGCCGACCGCACAACGCCGCGGCATTATAGCATACTGCTTTTGCTACCGCACAAACCCCGCATTCCACACCGGTAAACCCCACCTGGCAAGCCCCACTGGCACGCGCGGCAAACGATCCTGGCACAGCCGCATCCTACCATCCTCGGTCGTTCAGTCAGACCTTCTGCCGCTCTCCATCGGCAATTTACCACTTCTTAACTTTTATTCATAGTGCGTTTCCAGCCCTGAGCATGCGGCGAACATTCTTGCGTAGACGCTGGTATGCGCCGAATGCTATTGTAGTGCCAGGTTAAGGAACCGTTAACGCGGTCCGGCACCTTAACAACCAGAACGTACGAACACCACGAGCGCAGCGCTTCGCCCCGGCGAGCACGCGCACCGCCTGACACTTACGCCAGTGCGGACGAACTGGGCTCACACGACTTTACTGCTTTCAATTCTCCCACCCGCATTGTCGCATCGTCGCACATCGCACGATCGGCACAAGGAGCACTACAATGAACTCGCATACCATCAACGTCAAACCTGGAAGTACGGGCCGCCAGCAGCCGAACTTCATGAAGCTGCTTGGCGGAATCGCGCTGACCATCTGCATCATCGCCAGCATCATCGCCGTCGGTTTGCCGGGCGCCTCGGGCGCGGCCAGCAGCACACTGCTGTTCGGGCCAGTAGCCGACACCTTTGTCCGCCAGTCGACACCGACGGGCAGCTACGGCACCAACTCGCAGCTGAATGCGGTTGGCGGCAGCGACGCCCGCCAGGCCTTCCTGCGCTTCAACGTCAGCGGCATCCCGGCTGGCACGGCAATCCAATCCGCGAAGCTGCGCCTGTTCGTGACGAACGACTCGACCAGCGGCGGCGTTGTGGCCAAGATCAGCAGCAATACCTGGCCCGAGGCAGCAACCTGGGACACGCGCCCGGCCATC
>LJCR01000110.1 GCA_001399705.1 Kouleothrix aurantiaca | reverse complement strand
GCAGACCCTACCCGCGACGTTCACCGCCACCGATACTGCCGTGCTAGACACGGTCGATTGTGGTGTCCTGCTGCCGCAAACGGTCGTGCGCAGCGCGACGGCGTTCGCGCTCGCCACGCTCTGCCCGCGCTGTGGCGGCCCCGTCGCCTCTGACGCGGCGGGGACGGTGCTTGGTGCCAGCGATGCGCGCTGGCACCCGGTCTGCGCCAGGCTGACCCTGGCTGAGACGCCGGACCTACGCCGCGCGCTGCGCGCGCTCGTCACGCGTCTGATGGACGGCGCGCTCGGCGACTACTCACTGCTGCTCGATGAGGTCCTGGACGGCTGCGCGGCGCTTGCACCGTGCGATGACATGGGGCTGCCGGTCTCGCCGGCGTGGGATGATGCCGCGGCAGTAGGCGCTGTGAGCGGCCCCAGCCCCGCGCAGATCATGCTGCTCAGCGACCTGGTGTGTTTTCTTCAGGCTGCCGGCTGGAAAGCGACGCTGCATCCTGACCGCAATTGGGCGACGTTCCGGCACGACGCGCAGCCGGTCTCCGTGCTGCTTCCGCAGCATGCCGGCGCGCCCGGCGCCGCGACGCTGTTGAGCGGCGCCCTGGCAACGCTGGCCGCGCTGGCGGGCTGTTCTGGCCCGGCGTTTGTGGCCATGCTTACCTCCGGCGTTGACGGCGTTGCAGTGCCCTCCGCGGCCATGTCGAGCGCGGTCGACGGCTGAGCGGGGGAGGGGTCTCATGAGACCCCCCTCCCTGCGTGAAAGGGCTGAATCCTCGCCCCTGAAAACATCTTTGCCATGCGGTAGAAGCCGTGTCGAGGAGCGATCTGTTGAACGCGCCGCAAGAACTCATCGCTGAACTGTATGCCGACGGCGAGTCGGTGCTGCTGGCCCGCTCGGCGCCGCGCGAGAGTGCGGCCACCGACGGCACGTTTGTGCTGGAGTGGCGCCTGATTCGAGTCGGCTGGCGCGGGGCGGCGGCGCTGTACGCCATCGCCGATCGCGAGACCGCCCGGAAGGTGCTTCCTTCGGCGCAGCTTACAGTGATCCTGTACCGGCGCATCGACATGGTGCCCGTCCAGGCCGTCGAACAGGACATGACTGCCGACTGGTGGCTCTGGCAGATCGCGCCGACGCCTTGGGCGGCGGTCTGGAACCACGACGACGCGTTTTTCGCGGCCGAGAGCCTGGATGGGTTGCACGCCTTTGCCGTGGCCCAGCGCCACTACGAGCGCGCGCTGCTCGCCGATCTGGAGATCGCGCGCAGACCGCTGCACCGCGAGCACCACGAGCGCTTTATGGCGGCGCTGGCTGAGCAGAGCCCCGCGCTGCGGCGCAAATACGAGCGCGGCCAGGTGCAAGTCCACGATCCGCAAGTCAAGGCGATCTACGAGCAGCACGCCGCCGCCTACATAGAGGCATTGCAAGAGCAGGAGCGCGGCGCCAGGGACATCGAGACGCAACTTGCGGCGCTGCGCGCCGGCCGCGGCGCGCCAGATCCCGGCACACCCGTTGAACAACCGATCGAGAGGGCAGCATGACAACCAGCTACGACGCCATCAATATCCTGCTTGAGGACCCCGCGCATGCCGCGCACGTCACCGTCGCGCGCACGACCCCGAAGCGCTCGCTGACCGCCGATGCACCATGGCACTGGTACATCGAGTGGCGCCTGTGCGTGCTCACGACGGCCGGCCGCGACGCGATGGTGCCGCACTATGGATCGCCTGCCGACCAGAACGCGCTGTTCGGCGAGCGCCCGACGATCGTCCAGGAGCGGCGTGTCGACGTCGCTCCCGACGGCGTGCTCCACCCGCGCGCCTGGAACAGCTACAATCCGTTTCGGACGCCTTGGGATGCGGTCTGGCGCAATGGCACGGGCATTGTCAACGCTGAGAGCCTGCACCCCTTCCACGCCTTCGCGGTCGAGCGCCACCAGCGCTACAGCGCGTTGACGCCCGAGCGGCATCGGCTCGTCCAGCAGCGCGACCGCGTGCGCCCGCCCGACCTGAACACCAGAGAGGGGCAGCGCGCCGACCAGCAGGCATTCAACGCCCGCGGCGAGCAGGCGCTCAAGGATGCGCGTCTCTATACGAAGTGGAAGCGCGCGCAGACTGATCCAGCGGCGCGCGCCAAGCTCCAGCCGCAAATCGACGAACTCGTCACGCGGATTCGGCAGGAGCACGCGGCCGAGCGCGAGCAGCGCCTGGCCGAGGTCGTGCGGTTGAGCGCGCGGATCGAACAGATCGAGGCCGAGATCCCCTGGCTGTGTGCGGGACGGGACGCCCCGCGGCTGCTTGCCACCGACCCGGCGCCGCTCTCAGGTGACACCCCGCCGGCTATCGACAACCTGGACATGCTGTGGGCGGCGCTGGTTCCTCCCGAGCCGTCCGAGGGCCCCATGATCGCGCCGTGGCTGCGCGCGATCGGCCCTGGTGCGCACGTGGTATTGCTGAAATCGCATACCGCGCCGGTCTGGTATGCCGAGCTTGTCGAGCCGCCGCCCCGCGCTCCGCGCCCGGCGGCCGAGCGCGACGCAGAAATTTTCTGGGCCGAGCGGCGCGACGGGCGATCGCGGGTCATCCAGCTCGCCGAGATCGCGCTGCTGCTGACGCCCGAGCAGTTTGCGGCCGCGCGCGCGGCACGCTGGCCGGATACGATCGCCGGGCTGTGGGCGGAGGTCTTCGAGCCGGTGATGCAGGTGGCGGGCTAACAACACAGTGCGCGGCGAGGGATGACGACCAATGGCTTCCGGCCGCCCGACAATCGATTGGAACTGGGTCGTCGAGCGCCTCCAGGACACCGACCAGGAGCGGGCGCTGACGGCCATCCGCGTCCACTGCGCGCTCCGGCAGCTCGATGGCGCCTGGCCGGCGCCCGTCGAGGCCGTGATCGAGGAGGGGCGCCGGCGGCTGCCCCCATACACATCAAGTAAAAAGTTAAGGAAGCTCCTGTGGCATCATGGTGTTGCGACACAACCAGATGATGCCACAGGAGCTTCCGATGAGCACGATACCACAGGTCTCTCAGGCGATGCAACAGCTTTTGACTACGGCGGCACAAGACGCCGACGCCAAACTGCACTATACCAAGCGCCCTGATCGGGCGAAGTTTACCGCCGCGACGTTGACGCAAACGCTCGTGTTTGGCTTCCTGGCGCATCCGGATGCCCGCATCGAGCAACTTGCACAGAGTGCCGCCCGCGTCGGTGTTGATGTCTCGCCACAAGCGGTTGACCAACGCTTCACCTTTGCCACGGCCGCCTTGTTGCAGGAGATTGTCACAAACAGTATGCAGCATCTGATTAGCGCTGACGGGGTTGCCATTCCCATCCTGCAGCGCTTCAGTGGCGTGCGCATTCACGATAGCACCACCATCGTGCTGCCGGATAGCTTGGCCGAGCAATGGCGTGGGTGTGGCGGCAGCTCTCCCGTGCATACCTCGGCCGCGCTCAAGTGTGGTGTTCAACTCGATCTGCTCACCGGAGCGTTGTGCGGTCTTGATCTGGCCGATGGTCGCGCGTCTGACCAGCGCTTGGGCGTCCAGCACGCACCGCTGCCGAAGGGCAGCTTGCGCCTGGCTGACCTGGGGTTTTATGACTTGGGCGTGCTGGCGGCGCTCAGTGCGGCCGAGGTGTACTGGCTCTCCAAACTCGAGCCGACCGCGCTGATCACGAATGAGCAAGGGCGCTGCTCGTCGCTGCTGGTATTTGTCCAAACACTGGGAGCGATTGACCAGTGGGAGGGTCAGGTTTGGGTCGGGAAGGGACAGCGCGTGCGGGCGCGGCTGCTGGTTCAACGCGTGCCGCAGGAGGTGGCTGACCAGCGCCGACGGCGCATCCGCAAGACTGCGCGTGACAAAGGCGTCACGCCAAGCGCGGCGGCATTGGCGCTGGCGGACTGGACGCTCTTGCTGACCAACATTCCACCCGAGTTGCTGACGCTCACAGAAGCATTGGTGGTGGCAAAGGTGCGCTGGCAAATCGAGTTGGTGTTCAAGCTCTGGAAATCGCACGGCCAGCTCGACAGCTGGCGCACGGGTAAGCCGGCGCGGATCTTGTGTGAAGTGTACGCCAAACTGCTGGCGCTGGTGGTGCAGCATTGGGCGCTGGTGGTTGGCTGCTGGCAGTTTCCTAACCGCAGTTTGGTGAAGGCAGCCCAAGTGGTGCGCGACCATGCGCCCGAGCTTGCCAGTGCGCGAGCACAGCTGGATCGCCTCAATGAGGTACTGGCAACCATTCAGCAGGTCTTGAGGCGCACGGCACGCATGAATACACGCAAGAAGCATCCGAATACCTACCAACTTTTACTCGCATTAACAACTGAACCGATACAAGCTTGATGTGCATGGGGCCGCGCTTGATGAGCACCCTGATATTGGCCTGACGTATGGGGGCATTACGCCGGTTGATATGGCAGGGAAGCCTTTTCGTGATCTTGCAATGGCTAGCTCGCCAACTGGCAAACATCGCGAGCTTGCCAGGTTGATCACTGCAAACTACATAGCGGCCCCGACTGTGCTGGTGAGGCGAGCTGCGCTTGAGAATGCCGGGCCATTTCTCGACTTCACCTATTCGCAAGATTGGGCAATGTGGTTAGCTATTGCGCTTCAGGGCTGGAGTTTATATGGGGTTGAAACGGCAGTTGCCTGCTATCGGCGGCATCCAAACAACCTGACACGCCCGGAAACATTGGTGCGGGCGCTTGAAGATAACCTCACAATGCTTGAAGCCACCAGGCAACGGTTTGTAAATACCCTGACGCCCGAGTATACCAGGGCTTTTGCCGCAGGTAAGCAGCGTATTCTGCGTGCCCTGGGCTGGCATAGCCTGGAACATGGAATGAGCGATGCCTCACGAAAATGGTTTTACCTGCTTTCCAAAGAGCGCGTCGATAACAATATGCTCATGGGGTATATGCTATCTACCCTGCCAAAGCCATTCTACAAATCGGTTCATTTTATGCACAGCAACTTAAAGCGGCTGATAGTACATTCGTAAAAGAGAAGCCAGAAAGAAAAGCAATGATACCTATATCAGTCATCATTCCTACCCGTAACCGGGAAGATGTACTGGCCGAATGCCTTGATCGATTGCTTGCCGAGCCAGTTCCACCATTTGAGATCATTGTGATCGACTCTTCTTCGACCGAACGCACCCAATCGATCCTGGCGCGTTATCCTTCAGTCGTCAATCACCGGCTGGGCGATGTGCCATTCAGCATGGTGCTGAGCCGCAACATTGGTATTTCGCGAGCACGTGGCAATGTGGTTGCATTTATCGACGACGATTGCTTTGTGCTGCCGGGCTGGCTGGCGGAACTGGCACAGGCATTCGAAGATCCCAGTGTTGCAGCCGCAGGTGGCCGTGTGATCTACCACCCCTGGAAACAATGCAGCCATGGGTCGCCGGTGGCAAAGCTTGATCTCGAACGCGACACGGTATGGGCCGAATGGGATCGCACACTTGACGCGCCGATTGATGTGCCACACCTGCCGGGGGGCAACTGTGCGGTTCGGCGCTCGGTGGCGCAGGCTGTTGGCGGCTTCGATACCAATTTCATTGGCTCGGCAAACCACGAAGAAACCGATTTCTTCCTGCGTGTTTCAAAAACAGGCGGGCGCATTGTCTTCATCCCAAGCGCCGTGGTCGAGCATCGCGCCGCGCCGCGCGCCGATGGCATTGTTCGCTCGATGGCAAATTTCAATTACCGCTATTCCCTGGTTCGCAACCGGCTGTACTTCATGCGCAAACACGGCGCAGCAGGTTTGCCGCTGACTCTGCGGCGGCAGCTCGTTGATGCGGCTGTGGGAACTGGCCGCATGCTGGCAAACACCGCCACATTTGCGGCGGCCTCGGCCGCAGGTATTGTGGCCGGGCTTGCCACCAAACCAATCGGAAAAAATGCTGGCTTTTCTCAGCAGGCAAACGAGAATTCGCTCCCGCATCCTAGCTTCGAGGAAGCCCATGAACTATAGGCATATTCTTCCTGGTTTTGGCGTCATCCCCCAGGATATCACGCGCGACAGCATGAGCGGCGTGGTTGGTGTTGCATACAATCTTGCAGCACAGCAAAGCAAACACGCCGCCGACGCCGAACTGATTGGCCTGGGGAAAGGGACGCAAATCCTGCCAGAAGGTCTTCGGATCACCACAGTCATGCCGTGGAAACGCGCAGTGCTGGGGCCTGTTGACCTGAGCTACCTTGCGCCGGTAGCCGCAAAGCTCGCTGGCCGCCCAAGCGCCGATATTCAGCATGTGTATTCCAACCCATACTTGCTCTGGCCCTGGGTTGGGCGTGCAACACGCCGTATTATTCACTACCAAACCCCAATCGGAGCCGTGCCCCCCAACTACGTAAAAGTATTGCGCCGCGCCGATGCAGTGATCTGTTGCAGCGCGTTTATTCGCGATCAGCTGCTCGCGCATGCCGATTACCCGCGCACGCACGTGCATGTTGTGCCAAATGGCGTTGATCTTGCGCGCTTTAGCACGGCAGATGCTGCTGCGTATCGTCATTCGCTGGGCATTCCGGCTAACGCGCTGGTTGTTTTATTTGCGGGCCAGGTGAACGAAGCCAAAGGCTTGCTGCACCTTGTGCATGCGTGTTCAATCCTCGCCCCCGAGCAGCCAGTTCACCTGTTAGTGGCTGGCTCATCGGGATTATGGACGAATTTAGAACAGCCAGGCACAGCACTCAGCCCCTACGAGCAGCAAGTTCACCAAGCGGCGCGCTCGATTCCCACCACATTTCTGGGCAAAGTGCCATATGCAGCAATGCCCTCGGCATATGCGGCCGCAGATATCTTTGTGTGCCCATCGGAATGGGAAGAGCCATTTGGCATGGTCATTCTTGAAGCAATGGCGGCTGGCCTGCCAGTGGTTGCAAGCGCGGTTGGCGGCATTCCCGAAGTTGTTCAGCCAGGAAAGACGGGCGAGCTGGTTGCGCCAGCTAACCCAGCGGCGCTGGCGGCAGCGTTACGCCCGATCCTCGCTGATCGGGCATATCGTGAACGCCTGAGCAGCAACGGCAAAACCTATGTGCAAAACTTTAGCTGGAAACATAT
>LJCR01000011.1 GCA_001399705.1 Kouleothrix aurantiaca | reverse complement strand
GGCATAATCGCGCGCGGCCTTGGCACTCTTGTCGAGGTCTTCGGGTTTCTTTCCTTCGAGTTCCGCAATCTTTTTTTGGATGATGAAATACTCGTCGGAGCCTTCCTTGACCCCAGCCAGCATGTCGCGGAGCAGCTTCATTGCGCCGGCGACATCGCCGGTCTTCTGGGCATAGGCAATCTGCGCATTCGCAATGCGCTCGGTGACTTTGGAAATATCGGTCTGAATCTCCCAATAGTCCTTGGTGCCCTTGCCCGCTTTGGCAAGGTCTTCCTGAAGCATCTTCAGGAGATCCGCATCCCGTCCGACCTGATCCAGATATTTTTCCTGGGCCTCGCGCGCGCCGAGATACGCCTTTTGCTTATCCGCCGCCAGCTTCATCGCCTCGATCTGGGCTTTTTTCTCCAGATCTTCGATCTGCCCAAGGACCTTGAAGTAGTCGACGCTCCCCTGCTCCAGCCCCGCCAACTTCTCCTTGAGGAGATCCATGGCCTTGGCGGTCTCGCCTTTTTTCAAGAGATACGCGATTTCGGCATTCAGCCGGGCCTCGGCCTCTCGTTTTTCCTGATCCGCCAGCTTCTGCGAGGCGCTCGCGTTCTTCTCTTGGAGCTGCTCAATCTGCTGGAGAATCTTGTAATACTCCGCACTGCCCTTGGTCGTGCCGTCCAGCTCCTTCTGCAGGGCCGCAATCGCTTCGGTGTACTTGCCCTGGCTGATCAAGTACCGCACGCGCGCGTCTTCATCCGCATCCGCAGCCTTCTTGGTTGCGTCGGCGGCTTTCTGCTTGGCCGCAGCAATGGCATCCGCCTGGGCACTGACGGTATCCGTCAGCGACCGCTCGGCCGCCGCGGGCTGGGCTTGCAGCCGCTCATATTGCGTACTGCCTTTCTCGGCTTCGGCAATCTGGCTTTTGAGCAGGGCGATCTTGTCTTTAATATTGGCAATGCGGGTATCGTATTTCGCGCCAGCTTCCGCCGCTGCACTATCGGCGTCCGCCACGGTTTGCTTGATTTTGTCCGTGGTGGTTTTGCTGATTTCCGTAACCGTCTCGGCGGTTGTCTTGAGGGCGTCGTTCGTGGCGCTGCCGGTCAGCGCGGCTGCTTTGGTAACGGCATCCGCCCCTGCGGTCACCACAGAGGCGATGCTCGATCCAAAGTCGCTGACCATAGGGACGAACCCGGAATCGGTGAGATCCGAGAGTTGCGACAGCCCGGCACTGGTGGCCGACGAGAAGGCGGATGCTGCCTGATCGCCGACAATGCTGATCGCATCCACGACGGTGCCTGCGCCCGCTGCAAGCCCATCGCCCCAGACCTCCATGGTCTGCTGGCCCCAGTCGTCGATATCTGGCAAGAACTTCGGTGGCGAGCCAGGCATCATCAGGTCGCCGACGGCATCACCCACGGCCGACACGGCGTCATACACCGCGCCAATGGCGCTCGCAATTCCGGAGGCGAACTGCTCCACGATATTGCGGCCCCACTGAATGGCCTGGCTGGCATAGTCAGAGAAGATATCGGCTGCTTGCTCGAGCGCGCGGCCGGCGATCTCCACGCCCTCTCCCACATAGCCAAAGGCAGGGGAAATATCTTCGAGCGAGCTAATCAGACTGCCGATGCCCCCGAGAATGCCGCCACTCGTGACGCCCGATTGGAACGCTTGGAACGCCGAGACGGCCGCAGGAATAGCGGTGTTCGCCAGGAACATCAGGGCCGGTTGCAGGGCATTCGCAATCGCACTGCCCATGCTGGTGAGCGCCGCATTGATATCCCCAGAGTTCGCGCCGACCGTGACGAGCAGGCGTTCCAGACTGTCCTTAAACACGTCGAAGATCGGCGCGGCAAAGGTGCGCTGGGCATTGCCAATAAAGTCGCTCAGGTTGGAGGCCATGCCCTCGAAGGATGAGGACTGCACCGCCATCAGGCCGCCATACTTTTGCTGCATCAGTTGCAGCACGACCTGCATGGCTTCCGGGAGCGGGGAGGTCAACTCCCCGGACTTGGAGAAGGTCAGCCCCATTTGCGCCATTTCGGCGCGCGTGGTGATACCCAGTTCTTGGAATCGGGAAATCGCTTCGCCCGTGGCCCCTGCACTGAACTTGCCGATGTAGCCCGCGATTTCATCGAACTTGGCGCCGGTGCCGGCCGCCACATCGCCCGCGATGGTTCGGATTTGCGCGCCCGAGAAGCCAAACTTCTGCGCCGCCGCTTCCGATTCCAGACCGAAGCCTTGGAGAATACGATCCGCTTGGACCACGCCCGGGAGGTCGAAGGGGGTGGTCGCACCAAACTGGGCCAGCTCGGCCATGCGTTGCTTGGCCGCTTCTGCCGAACCCAGCAGCACGGT
Source organism: Kouleothrix aurantiaca (assembly GCA_001399705.1). GTDB lineage: Bacteria > Chloroflexota > Chloroflexia > Chloroflexales > Roseiflexaceae > Kouleothrix > Kouleothrix aurantiaca. The sequence goes on along the minus strand of LJCR01000011.1, from coordinate 17,958 downwards.
GAACTGATTGGTGAAGCTCTCGAACTGCTGGTTGCCGGAGAGAAAGGAGTTGATAGACGAGCCAATGGAGCCGATCTTCCCCACCAGATCGGTCATGGCATTGCCGATGAGCGTGCCGAGGCCGACAACGAAGACCTGTTTGAAGACGTTGAGTGCGCCTTCGCCCGCCTGTTGCATGCCGGAACGGGTCTGCCCTTCTGCTTGGGACAGACCCGATTGCAGGCCGGTCAGGTCGACCTGTGTTCCGAGTTCAGCTATTCCGAGAGAATAGTCCGCCATGGCGTTCTAATGCCTTAAACGTTGACAGTAGTGCCAAGATTTGATATACTGTGCTATGCGAACATCTGAGCTAGGAGCAGTTCGATGGGCACAACCCGAACGTGCATTTGCCAAAATCCCGAATGTCAAAAAACCTTCACCACGAACAACCCGAACCACAGCGGGAAATACTGTTCGAATGCCTGCTACAAGGCCGCTCGATGGCCGGGGCAGCGGCGATTTACCGTGCCGTGTACACAGTGTGGCAAGGAGGTTGAGCGTAAAAAGAATGAACTTGAAGCATCCAAGCAGGTGTTTTGTTCGCGGTCGTGCCACGATGCATGGCGTCACGCACATGGGCCGCGTGGGGAAAACCATCACCAGTACAGCCGTGTAGAGGTTATCTGTGACCAGTGCGGAAAAACCTTCAGAAAGAACCCATTTGCAGTTGCGAACCGAAATGCCCGTTTTTGTTCCAAGGACTGCCAAAACAACTGGAATCGACTGAATGCGCCGAATCTGCAAATGGGCAGCAAGAACCCACGGTATACGCAGCAATCCGTTGCGTGTGCGCAATGCGGTCAAACAGTCTCGCGCCAGCCTTGGCAGATTGAAGGCTACGCTATACAGTTTTGCAATTCGGTGTGTATGGGAGCGTGGCGTGCGGAGCACTTGACGGGCGAAAATAGCCCAAACTGGCGCGGTGGTCATCCGGAATATTACGGCCCAAATTGGGAGCAACAACGCCGCAAAGCCCGCCAACGGGATGGTTATACCTGCCAACACTGTGGCCGGAACGAGCGCGAACTTGGTCGCGAATTGGATGTGCATCACATCACCCCGTTCCGGCGCTTTGGCTATATGCGAGGGCAAAACGATGCGTACCAAACGGCGAACCGCTTGGAAAACTTGATTTCGCTCTGTAATCCCTGTCACAAACGTGCGGAAGATCGCACCCTGTAAAGTTGTCGCCACATCCGCCTCCCGACCACCAGCACATCCACCACGTTAGGCTGAAACGACTTTGATCCCCATTGCGGCAAACCACTCGCGCGCTTTTTCGGGATCCTGCACCGTTGGCATGGCGGGTTTCGGCCGAATCGGTTGCAGCGGTTCCACGGCCTCTTCCATGCCACTCATGAGGTCTCGGCGCGCGTCATCCTCCAAATGCGGCGCGACACTGGCGGTCACCAGGCTCCGCAAGCGCTCGGCTTCGAGCGGGCCTTGCTTCAGCATGAGGATTTCGACCAAATACAGCGGAAGTCTTAGGATTCGCTCGGGGTCAATGCCGTAGAACGCGACGAGCCTCGCGAGGACAGTTTCGGCCTCGACGATTGGGCCGCTCGCCGCGCCTTCCGGTTTGGGGGTGGTGACGGCTGAATCTCTTCTTGGCGGGCCTGCCACCACGTCATAAAGCCGAGCTTATAGTTCAGCTCGATTTCCACAATGCGGGTCTCGGGCATGCTCGGCATAATCAGGTGCAAAAAGCCATTCACCGCTTCCGTGACCATCTTCAGCTTTTCTTTCAGCTCTTCCGGCTCAGTGCTCTCATCCACGTGGAAGTGTTGCAGCCGCGCCGCATCACGCTGAAAGACCGTGAGTTCGGCGAGATCCACCGCCGACATCATTTTGATCGTGCGCACCTGGTATTTGGTCTGACTCTCATCGGTATCAGTGAAGGTGTCGTATTCCGGGACCAGATCCGCCAAATTAAAGTTCGCCACAACGGTTCCTTTCTGGGGAGTGGTCATTGCGACTGTTACAATGACCATGCAACCAGGATGACCTTATGCCTGAACGATCAGCCAGCCCATCTGATCGTCTTCGGTCTGCGCATCGTCTTCCAGAATCTGCATGCCGACTTCGAGCGCGACGCGCTGGTTCTTGCCCCAGGTCGTTTCCGGCTCCGAAACGTTCACACAGCGCGGGAACACGTACATGCCCGGATAGATCCCATACGGGGATGCGGTGGGGCCGCGAAACAGCATGGCGTATTCGAAGAGTGTCGCGCCACGCTTGAGGGGCATGCGCTTGTAGGTCACCGGCACGACGCTGGTGAGCCCACTCGTGATCTTGGACACGTTGTGAATGATGTAGGCGTAGTTTTCCATGGACAGATCGACGACTTTGAACTTCACGTCGATGTCTTCTTCGTGCCGAATCACCTTCACGGGACCCTGATGGTCGTTATCCTTAAAGGTGGTGGTTTTGGCGCCGTGCTTGATCTTCTGGTCGCCGTCGGTCGAGCCGAGCAGCACCCAGTTGCCCGCTGGCATGATGTTGATTTCCGGAACCGGCTCGCCGTAGGGCGCGATATAGACCTTGCACGGGCCGGTTAGTTGCTCGAACGGATTACCCGCAGCCATAACAACCTCCACTTCCTTCCACGTCAGCCCACCGGCTGCTCAGCCACACAGATCTTCAGCGGCACGCCGATGAAGTCCTGCTTGATGTCTTCATTCCGCGAAGACAGCGGGGTTCCATCCGGAACCACCCAATAAATCAGGGCCTGGCCATTGCGGGTGGTCACCACGCGCCGGTCATCGACCCGAAAGAGCGCAATCAGGCCGGTGTAGACCAGCCCTGCCTGTGATTCATCCTCGCCGTAACACTCGGCCGCTAAGCGCACGCATTGATTCGACACGTAGATATCCTGCTGGCCACCTACGTCGTAGCGAATGACCAGGGCCTTACTCGGGGTCTTCCAGCTGCTTTGCGATTGCGCGCCGGCTTTGAATTTGTGCTTGCGCGCAATCTGATTGCTGGTGACCGACGCTAAGCCGGTATCCGCCCGGGCGAGGGCAAGCATGGCCTCCAGCGGGTCGATCACCGGACTGACAAGGGGCATCGGTCGACTCCTATCCCTGGGCAATCATTTCAGCACCGCTGCCAAGGCGGCGCATCAGTGGATTCCGCAGAAACGGGTAATAGCGCTCATGGATCACCAAGCTGTACGACACGCCGTATGCGCCGACCGTGCCAATGATCCGGTTGCCGTCGCGCCGGGCGCTCACCGAGGCAATACTGCTTTTGAGCGCGCCGGTTGCGACGCCATGGCCGGGATACAGCTCGCCTTTGCCATCCGCCACCAACTGGTCATTGAAGCGATTCACCCCGGATGTCAGTTTTTGGGCGATCTCTTCAATGACTTGCTCGCCCAGCCAGTCCAGTGACTTCAGCATGGCCCTAGTCCTCCAGCACCAACCCTTCGCTCACAATGGCAATCGCGGCATCGAGCGGAATGTAGAAGACGCCATGCACGCTCAGCGGCGCGTCCATACTGTGCTTCTGCAAGTTGCGCACAATCCGCCGCTTCACGGTCGGGATGCTCTCGCTTGTGACCACCGGGGCTGGTGCGACGGCTGCTGGCGCAAGGGCGGTCTCCTCGCGCTCGGCTGCTTTCTCTTTGGTGCTCATCCTGGCAACCTCATGGGGCAGAACGACACCCCGGTCGTTGCGCTGAACGACAGGTAGAGCCGACCCTGCATATCGTTGAATTGCGACGGCGGAAACGGACCCATCAGAATATCGCCGGTCGTGGCAGGCACGTTGGCGTTCTGATCGGCAATCGCTTGGCCCGAACCGCTGTTCCCCGGCGTTTGCGCCGTGGTGGTGCGGGTGGCCGCGTTCGTGTTTTTGATCCGAATGACCACGCGGCCATCGTTGGGGATATAGTGCCCATCGGCACTGGCGTTGATATAGCTCGGCGTCAGCCCCGCCCGATTGATGTGCTGAATGGTTTCCACTACTGCTGGTGCCATAGGGCATCCTCCACTTTCCACATACGTCCACGTCCACAACCCAGTGGCTGCTGACTGCTGACTGCTGACTGCTGACGACTACGGCACGTGGACGGCGGCGATGGTGACGCTGGTGACCGCATCAAAGGTCACTTTCATCCGCCCTTGCACGTCGTTGAACAACTGCGGCGGATACGGCCCAAGGCAAAACTCCGCGCCAGCCGCCACGCTGACCGCCGTAGGGGTTGAGGCCGACAACCCCACCTGCGGGGCCGTGGGCGTAACGGTCACGGTATGCGCAGAGACATCCGCGTTCTTGCCCATCAGAAAGACCTTGCCGTCATTCGGCACGTAGTGCCCATCCGCATTCGCAGATCCGAGCACGACAGGAGTGCCGGCCTGGCTGACTTCCAGGGGGATGAGAGGTATGATTGCCACGAAAGCCTCCTATGTGGTTTCGACCACGGTCTGGACTTTGACAATTTGAATAGCAACCTGACGCAGCGGATCGCCTTGCAATGCACAGATAATCGGCGGATCCAACCGTCGTCCATTGCGGTGCGTAATCACCACCCGATCAATACTGGTAGCCATCACATCCAGCGGCAAATAGACTTCCGCGTCGCTGGTCGTAACCTCCAGCATCGTCGCGCCTGCTTCCTGCTGCTGCCCCACGGCATAGGTCAGCGGAATGCTTGGTCCATTGGTGTACTGCTCCCCCGCGTCTTCGTTGAAGTAGGCGTTGGTCGGGCCGGATACGTGCTTTTGGATGTAGCCCCGGTCGCGAAGCAAGCTCTTGGATCCCCGTTCGACGATCGTGCGGCGGGTGAGGCGTCCCGGCATGGCTAGGCTCCTCGCTAAGCTCCTCGCTAAGCTCCTCGCCGGCCGCTGGCCAGCGCGAACATGGTCGGAATGGCGGGTACCGCCGGCGTGGTGGGTTGCAGCACCATCCCCAGTGCTTGTTCGGCCCGACCGCGCAGATCGATCGCCCGCGCCTCCCAATTCACGGCCTGGCGACTGTAGACATACGGCCCTTGCGTTTCTGCCAGGATGTTCGGCATGGCCGGTGCCAGCAGGCTCGCACAGTAGGACACCAGGGCCATGAGAATGTAGGTTTGCTGCACCCCGGCGCGCGTGGGCGCCAGCGGATCCCGCGCAAGGAGCCACAGCTCAGCAGTCGGCGCGTACGGCAGGCGCTCGATGATGTCATCCGGCAGCGCGTCTTCATCCAGCGTGACGTCGAGCGCGGCGCGAATGTCCATGTACTCGCTGGCGGTGAGGACCCCCACTTACTTCGGATCTCCTGTCGGCGTCGTGCCCGTGCCGCCGTCCTTGGATTCCTTCGGCGTCTTCGGCGTCTTCGGCGTCTTCTCCTGGGCTGCTGGCCTGAAGTCACGGACTTCTGCGAGCCGATCATCGCGAATCGCCTGCCGCACCGCAGCGGTGTCCGCAACCTCCACCGGTTCCTCAGTCGGACCGCCAATGAAAATCTCGCCATCGGGGTGATCGGGATGCTTTTCCCACAAAGCTACCCGGCCATCCGTGGCGATATAGTTCACGAAAATACGAGCCATATGCGTGCGTCCTTTCTGGACTTCAGTGCCACGCGTGCGCGCGGTCGCTAGCTATCGAAATGCTGACGGCGGATGGTCACTGTGACATAGAGATCCGCGCCCGCCGCGCCACTGCCGATCTGGTCCACATCGATGGTGAGCCGATCGCCCGCTGCCACTGCGGTGGTATCCGGCGCGGTCGTGCTGCTGGCGTTGCCGGCCGCCGCAATCGTGGGGCGGTTCGCTTGGGTCGTGAAAATGCTGGTGCCGTTCTTATTGACATCCGCAATCAGACTGGCTCCGGTCGGCGCGGTGTCCACATAGGCCCGGACATCGACAATCACGCCGGCGCGCGCAATCAGTGACCCAGCCTTTTTCGCGGCGGCGGTCTGGGTGCCAGGGATGAAGAAATCCACGGTGTCGTAGTGATAGGGTTTGAGATCGATATCCGCCCCATTTCGCCGCACGCTCACCGAGTCGTAACTGGTGGTTCCCATTCGGGTGTTCCTTTCGTCCAGCCGTCAGATCGCCATTGCAACAGTCACAATGGCGATCTGCGTACTGGCTGACTTATGCGGCGAGATTGAGAATCTTGGTTGCGTTCTGGTCCAGGATGCCAAATGCCTCGACCTCGCTCAGCACCAGCACCTGCGATTGGTTGGTGATGAACTTGGCGGTCTCTTGGAGGCTCGCGCCCACTTCGATGTAGCGCTCGAGCGCGGCGCGCGCGTCAAAGCCCACGATCTGGTTGCTCGGCGCATCCGTGGTCCAGCCCAGCTCGGTGCCATCGCTCAGCCCCGAGTTCAGCGCGCGGAACTGGCCGATGCCCATCTGATTGGCGACATTGACCAGCGGAACGTTGGCGCTGCCCACGTTGAGCAAGAGCATCTGCAACGCAATCAGCTCTTGCGCAAGAATGGTCGTGAGCATGTAGGGATTGGCCAGTTTCATCTTGTAGGCGATGTACGCCTTCAAGGTGAGGTTGCCGACCGTGGCGCCGGAGTCCAGCGTGGTGAGGTTGATGGAGGTGGCGGCCGTGTTCGCATTGCCGTCGCCGTTGATCAGCACGTCAATGGCTGCCGCCACTTTGTCGATCTCGGTCTGGATGGCCAGGCGCGCCAGGTGGAAGGCAATGCGATCAATCGGCACGCGGCGCAGATCCTCGTAGGACATCTCGAAGGCGCGGCCGTACTTCCGGAGCCTGATCATGCGCTCGCCACCGGTGAGGGTCGCACGCGGGAATTCGCCGAGTTCGCCGACCCGCACCATGCGCTCATTGGCGGCATTGTCGGTCATGTAAAAGGTGCGAACCGCCCCACCGGTGACCGGCGTGGTCTGCGCCACGATGGCGTTGAGCGGGATCGCCGGCGCAAGCTTGCGCTCCAGGCGGATGCCGTTCTGATCAGCCCAGGCATTCATAATCGAGCCAGGCGCATAGTCATCGGCTTGATACGCGCGCGTGGTGAAATGCCCCATCTGGGCCTTCCGCCAAACTCGGGCGCCCCATTCGGGAAACAGCGCGCGGGTCTGACTATCGAGAAAGTCTTCCAATGGGCTGGCGTAGATGCCCAGCTCGGGGATCGCATGCGAGCGAATGCCGGCATACTTCAGCACGCGACTGAAAGTATCCAGGCCGTCCTTGAGTTCTTCTGGGGTACTTGGCGCTTCCAGCTCGAGCATGGCCGACAGGCTGATACCGCGCTTGTAGGCAGCCTCATACATCTGCGGCCCCATCTGGGCGAGCAAGTCACCAGGATTGGTTTTACTCTCATCGATATAGCGAGTATGCTTTGGGTAAAGCGTCCCGCGATCGGTTGGTAGTGCGTCAGCCATAGAAATGACTCCTCAATTGAGCAAAAGCTGAGTGAAAAGACACCAGCGCGGGACGTTACAGGAACAGTGCAACCGCCGTTGGATCGGACGCATCCACGATTTCGCCGCGCCCGTTCAGCGCGTCTTGCATCGTGCCTTGGACATACGAGCCGGTGGCGGCCGCCACGGCGCGGATATAGCCGCGCGCGCTGGAGGCCCCAAGCGCGCCGACCACGCGCCGACCAGCGGTGAGCGTGGCACCATTGCCGCCCGGCAGCTTCATGCCGCCTCGGCGCTGCACCACGCAGAAGTTGCCGATCTCGACCTTGGTGATCTTGCCGAACACCGGATCGCCGTCCTGGGTCAGGGCCACGGTCTTGTCGGCACTCACGGCGGCAGCCAGGCCGATCTGGGCCGAGCCGTTGGGTTTGGAGTTGTCATAGACAATGGTGGAGCCATCGCACTTCATCGTCACGTAGTGCGCGTTGATGCCATCGAACTCCACCGTATCGCGAGGATTTGGCATAGGGTTCTCTCCTTACAATCCGCCGCAGAACAGCGGCACACGCGCGTTCGCGCGAAACGTCTTAGTTGGCGTACACCGCATTCGGTACGGTGCCGACCGTCGCGGCCGGCTTGGATTTGTCACCAGCGGGTTCATCGCTAGCCGCCGTATTGGTCTGCGTGCCGGCCGGATACCGCTTGTCGCCGAGCTGCTTCCAGTCGTTCCGCATCTGGCGAATGGTGGCGATGGGGATGCCTGCCGCCTCAAGCACGGGCTTGTAGATCTCAGGCTTCCAATCGGCCCCATACGCGCGCACGCCTTCGGCCAGGGCTTCGTCGATCAGATCCTGGCGATACTGCTTGCCGTCCGCGATCTGGGCGCGGCTGTCTTCCAGCTCTTTGGCCAGCGGCGCGAGGCGGGCCACCTCGTCCTTCAGCGGACGCAGCGTGCGCACTTCTGCGGCAAGGGGCCGCAGATCCTCAAGCTCGTGCTTGATCTCGGCCAGTTGCGCGAACTCAGCGGACTGGGCACGCAGGGTCTTGAGCTCGTCGGCCTGGCCTTCGAACGTTGCAAGCTTGGTTTGCAGGGGCAGCAGACGTTGTCGCTCCTCACCCAGCCAGCGAATCGCGGCAATCGGGTCCGTTTCGCTCTCGGGCACACCGGCAGCGGTCAGCGCGGCACGGGTGGCTTCCTGCTCGGCAGATGGAGCCATAGGTTCGTTCTCCTTCGTGAAGGTTGCTCCTGGTGCGCTCACACGAGCGGGAGGCAACTGAATGCGGTAGCGCTGCTCCAAAAGCATGCGCTGGCGATCACCCATTCGGCCGCGCGCGGCTTCCGAGTGGGCTTTCTGGACGGCGGCGCCGGGGGTCGCGCCTTTGAATACGACTGAGACTTCCGCCAACCGGGCATCTTCCACGGTGGCAGTGGCAATGACCCCATTGGGATCGGTGTGCCAATCGTCAGGTTTACTGGGGTCGTAGCGGAACCCAGGAATATGTGGGCATGACCAGTCCGTCAGCATGTCTCGGCCACAGAGGTCGCAGATGAACGCACCGCCGAAAAAGCCAACGGAGACGCTTTTGGCGATACCGGCCCGCATGCCGTGGATCAGGTCGTTGGTGTTCACGCCATTCAGGGTCAAGTCGGGGATGGTATAGAAATCGGCGGTAGTTTTCGCCACGCCGTTCCCTTGCGCGCCAATAAACTTCCCGCGCACCGATCGACCAAAGCCCAGCTCGCGGTAGTTATGGGAGTTCTGAAACGACACGCCGGCATTCGCATCGTCCGCAAAGTTCTTGAGCGTCGTTCTGGGCGACATATGGGTGAAGTAGCTATCAAGCCGGGTATTGGAGATCTCGGCACCCCAGAAATAGGGCGCGCGCTCATCGAAAATCGTGGGATCAATCGCCTGCTTTTTTGCCAGTGCCAGCAATTCAGGGTCTGATGCTGCGACGACATCGCCCTCCGCACGGTAGGCAATCACCTCAGCATCCGTGGCGTAGATCAGCTGTTCGAGGTCGCTCACAACGGCTCCTGCAACAACAACGCGGCGGCCCCTGCTGCCATGCGCAATCGCATGAGCAACAGAAGCCGCCGCTGAGATGGTGGGAATGGATGGCGGTTAGACCGCCGTGTTCCCACCCACACCCCCGGTGACGGAGGATATTATCTTGTTAGGTGCGCCCGCGTTTGGTAATGATCGTGCGGCGAATGCCCAGGTAATCATCGAAGGCACAGAGCACAATGATGACCGCTTGTCGCGCTGTTCGAATCAGGGCACGCATATCACCCGGCTCACCAATGGGGATATTCTCCCATAATTGGGGGTATTCCCCGCTTTCTGGTGATGATAGCATGGAATCAGGACCATGTCCAGCATTTGGCGGTGATTGATCACGCATTGCCACCTCCGACGATCAGATCACGGAGCCTGTCGGGGCCAACCAGATCGGACAGTGTTTGAATCAGGGCATGCGCGGCCAGCATGTAGAACATCTGTTTGTCCATCCGTGGCGCATACATCACGATGTGATCACGTGCGCTTCGGATGACGAAGCCTTTGTCGACCAGCCGCCCGAGGGTCCGGTGCACCGTGTTGAGCGTTGGAGTATACGGCTGCATGGTACGGAGCTGGTTCACCACGCCTTTGGTGGGCGTCGGCACGTGCAAGACCCACAGCGCATCCATGACACTGGCTTCCAGTGGCCCGAGCAAGGTAGCGGTGCCCTGGGCTGCGGTGCTCAAAATAAAGTGATTCGCGCGGCTGCTATGCCGGCCAAAACGCGCCTTCATGCGGTGTCGCTTTCTTCCACGGCAGCGGGTTGTTCCTCGCTATCCACAGCTGCATCCACGCCAGGATCATTGACCGTTGCTGGCTCATCCGTTGCGGCGTCGGCAGTCGTCGCTTTGGCTTCAATTGTTTCGGGTGTGGCCAGGCCGCCATCGATATAGCGCGGCTCGTCCTGATCCGCTTTCGTGGCACCGACCGCCATCCGCGCGGCGGTATCCTGATCGACATAGCCAAAGCGGTACGCATTCCATGCGTTCTGCAGGTGGATCTGCATGACTTGCGCATCGCGGAGGAGCTCACTCGCGCGCAGCTCGGCAAAGCGAAACCGCACAAAGCCCACAATCCCCTGAGCAGTCAGTGCTTGCTGAAGCAAATGCTCCATCAGGTTTTCACACAGATGCTGCAATGCCTTGATGCCCGCCACATAGATTTCCCATTGCCGGTTCGCCTGGCTTTCGTTCGTGCCTTCCTGCACTGCCAGCAACAGGGGCATGCTTTTCAGCGCCCGCACGCACTGCCGCTCGAGCGCCGCAATCAGGCTTGCGACCGCACTCAGGCTTGAGGAATCGACCGTGCCCACGTTTTTGTTAACCTTGACATTACTCAAGTGAATAAAGGCATCATCGGGTTGCAGCCGCCGATACGCCTCTTCAATCTGCGCAATGACGGCCTGCGACCATTCGAGGAACGCCTGCGGATCCTGCCGCATATCCGGCGGCATAATCTTGAGCAGCTCGTCAATATCAATTTCAATATCGATGCGGGGATAGCCCTGTTGTTGAACCACGCGCTTGAGATCGCGCATCAGGCTGAGGAGGAAGAGCGCGGTGAAGAGCGCGGCGGCGCCAATCGGCCGGCCGTACGGCTTGCCGGGCAGCGGGTCGACCGGAATATAGCGAATCGTGGGATACGCATCAAGGCGCACAAACTCCCCACGAATGTACTGCCCAAGCACAAAAATACGCCCGCGCAGTCGATCATCCATTTCGGTGAAGCGGGCCTTCTTCGGATCGGGCGTTGCCAAATCAATGGGCGTGCGGTGATCATCACTCAGCACCAGTTCACCATAAAACGCCCCCCGCAGGAACGCCCCAATGAACAGCCGGTTGATTTGAATATCCACACTGCCATACAGCTGCGTCAGCACCCGCAGAAACGTATCCACCGCCTCCTGTCCGTGTTTGCTTTTCGGCGCGGTCTCCTGGCGGCTGGTATGGACGGTGCAATCCCAGCCAGGATTGCAGCTGCGGGCAAAGGTCCAGAGCGCGGACGACAGCTCCGGATTGATATCAACCAGAATTTCCAGCAGCTTCCACGGCGGCATCTTCTCCATGGCGCGATCGGTGAGATCGAGCCGATGAAAGGTAGTTTCCGAATCGGTCGGTTCGAACAGCCCAAACGTGCTGCCAATCGCATGCTCACTGCTTTGTGTCATGGCAACGCGCGCGCCCACCGAATTCGGCGGAATGGATGGGTGCTGCCGCTCAACCGGGATTGGTTCCGGCTCAATGGATGGGGCACCGGCAATCCGTAATCCGTAGCCGATCGCTTCAAGATAATTCATTAGGGTGCTCCTCGTGCGGACAGACGACGCGCCATCGGAACAAAGAGGCGATCACGCGGAACCGCTGGACCAATCAGCGGAGACGAGCCATTGAGTGCTTGCAGCCAGTAGCGGTTGCCCGGCCGATGAAAGCGCACCACATCATTGGCTTGGCCGGGTACGGGCATCACCACCGAATATGTTCCCGCTGGGCAGGGCTGGCAGGCATACAGGATGTATCCTTCGGCGCTGCCGGCCGTCTCCTGCTTCAGCACATTCGTGGCCGGGGTCGCAATCGTCTGGGTCCAGGTAATGCGGACCGTATCCGCCCGGTGCCGTTCATACTGCACCGTGATCCGCGCCCATGCCGGCGGCGCGGCCACCGCAGCCGGGGTCAGAGCCATGAGTACCAGCGCAAGCACCAGCGCTGCAAGCCGCCATACGATCGTCCACTTCCGCATACCCCACACCCCTTCTACCAGCCATCGCATGGTGATTGTGACAGTTACAATGGTGATCCCCGCATGGCGATTGCGACTGTTACAATCGCGACTGTTTTCGATAGCCCCGCAGCATGCGCCGCAGCTTCGCCCGCATCACGGTATCGCGGGAGGCGGTGTTGGAGCAGAGCCGGCGCAGTTCATCCCAATCGACTATCCTCAGTCCCGCCGAGAACCCCACGGAAAGTGCGGAACCGATCTGCTGTGCGGCTTGAATGACGTCACGCATCGCGGCAGTCAGCCCATCCACATTGAACGCCAATGAGATTTCGTGGAGGCGAGGCACGCCATCAGCTCCAATAGAGTAGCCGGGGTCGGATCGCAGCGACTGCTTCACGTGTATAGGCATGCCGTTCGTTGGGAGATGCGTCCATGCAATCGTTCCATCGGCATTGGGGCGCCCGATCTCCACGCTCAGTGGCGTGTATGATTCCCAGTATCGATCAACCAAGCCATCGTTCAGGACGCCACGCACCGTCGTCCCTGTGTTCGCTGCATTCTCTGTGTCGTCTGTGGCAGATTGCATGCACACCTCCTGATACCTGCGGTTGCCAGCACACTGATGCGTTTCTCTCCGCCCAAGCCGTTCTCAAGCGGACCATGGATCGATAGCATTTCAGCGCACTCCAATGCAGGGCCTGTGTTCGCCAGTGAGAGAATCACCGATCCCACCTGATGATACTGCCTGCTGCGGGCATGTGCCCGTAATCACCCGCGCTGTGGTATCACGTCGGCGACCAGCCACGGGCGCTTCCTTGCACAAACGCCGACGCGCGATCCGGCATACGGGTCAAACTCGCCATCTGGTCATACACACTGGCATGAAACAGGTGATCCGGTGCGGTATGCACCCATTGTGCGGTCACATCGCCGGTTTTTTCATTCACAATACTGGTGCGGCTGGGCGCGCACAGATGCTGGCGCACTTCGCTGTTTTCGGTAATCGTCTTTGGCCAGAAATCACTCGCCGCTTGCACGCGGGCAAAGAACCGGTCCATGGCCATGGTGCGGTTAATTGAGACAATGCCCTCATCCTCTTTGAGGCGAAAGAGTTCACCCTTGAGGGAGCGATCATCCGCATAGTAGGCGCGCAGCACCTTGCCTTTATGGCGATCGGCGAAATCCTTCGTCGCATTCAGCTCGGGCTGCGCATCAATCACGCAGCGAAGAATGGGATAGGTCGTAAAGAGCGCATCGAGCGCTTCCCAGGACGGTACGCTACCCATCGCGACAATCGTGCGCTGCCCGTTTTCGCCCATCCCGCCACTGCTAATCCGATAATGAAAATGCGCGCCCACATCGACCCCCATGGTGTAGCCCATACGCGGTGCCAAGCCAGGCGGCGCAGGCAGCGCATTGATCATCGCCATGGTGATGGTGCTGCCATCCGCTTCGTAGGGCAGCCCAAGGTCGGAACGAAAGAATTCTTCCACGTGGGTCGGATCAGTGCTCGCCGCTGCCTTGGCCAGCTTGTCCAGTTGCACGGCGGGAAACGCAAGGGCCGGCAAATGGTAGCCGCGAACGCTCTCCACCTCGGGCCGCTGTGCAATCCAGCGACCGGGCGCAAAGCGATTCAGCTCGTTTTTACAGCTTGGGCAGCGCACCGACCAGCGGGCCTGCGCCACTTCCTCGCGCGTCCATTGGCTCCAGACCTGATGCGGATGCCAGCCGTGTGGCGCCGGCGCGCCTCTGCCGCCTTCTGACCAGCCAAAGACATCGCGGAAGAAGTCCATCTCCACCCACGCGCCGCACGGACACGGCACCTGCCAGACCTGCTGATCGGACAATAAATACACGCCATGCACGCCCACGCCGGGGAGCGTCGGCGTGGAGATGTTGTATTGCCGGCCAACCACCGACGCACGAAGCCGCTTTTCGACCATGCTCACCGCTGCGCTACTCATGCGGTCAAACTCATCGAGCATGAGCACATCAGCCGGAAAGGACAGCAACTGCTCAGCCGCCGTGTTCTTTTTGCCACCGGCCGGAATATAGGCTGAGCGCAGATAGAGGTAGGAGGAGCCGGCTTGCTTAAACGTCACATCGTTAAAACCGCCTTTGAACATTTCCTCAATATGCGGATGCTCGCCAATCGTGCTGGACAAGCGCTCCTTCGAAAAGTCGGATAACGCGCGGCCGGTCGGAAACAGATACGCGACGTTTAAGCCGTCTTTGTCGGTTTTCCAATAGTGCGCCCCCACATCCATGGCGTGCAGAGTCTTCGTCACCGCCATCTCGGACGCACCGACCTGGGCGCATTTCATGATGACAATGTGCGGGTGATCGTCTTCATACACCTGCTTCAGCGGTAAGTGGCGATCCAGCGAGAAGGCTTTGCCATCGATCCGGCGATATTTCTCGGCCCAGGCCAGGGCATTCAAGCTGCGGTCTTCGAGCGGAATAACGCGTTTGCGTGCACCCGGTCGCCGCTCGGGAACGCTGATGCCCCGTTCCTTCATCAAGGCTTCCAGTTGCAGCAATTCGCGGAGTGCTGCCGCTCGCCGTCCGGTGGTCACGGCTCACTGCCATCCTCATCGGCCAGATCTGCCCGCAACGCAGCAAGCACCTGCTCATGCCGAGCCAGCAATTCATCATCGGTCAGGCTTTGCAACTCCAGCACGGCAGTCGGCATGCCGCGCGCGCGGCGCTCCATGTCAGCGCCCAGCTTGATAAACGCCAGCACCTCCGATGGTTTGGTGAGTTCGTGCTTTGGTACCTTCGTTCCTTCCTGCGACCCCTCCTTGATCTCCTCGGTAGCATTGATCCACAGCAGGGCGCGGGCGAGCAGCGCATTGCCAATCCGAATGTGCCGCGTATTCATGCCATCGACATCCGCGCGGGTTTCCGCAATCCGCTTGGCGCGCTGCTCCGCATCGTAGACCGCCACCCGATCCTGCCAGCGATATTTGCGGCTCCAGTCTTCAAGCGTCTCTAAGCGGACGGTTGGCGGATCGTCGCCCTCCGCTTTGGACGCCCGATACTGATCGCAGAGTTTGCGGAGCGACCGCTCGCCCGCGCCCATCAGGATATAATCAAGCAGGGCAGTATTGGCACTTTTGCTCTCGCCGAGCTGGCGGGCAAAGGCATCGTCACTGGTGTTCCACATGCGGATCCTCATCTTCCCAATAGCTTTGCGCGGCGTAGGGAACCGTGCAATACAACGTGCGCGCCCGGCCGCCCTGCTCGGGATTGACAATCACGCCCCAGGAACGCAAGCGCTGGACATGCACAAACGCGGTACTCCACGAGCGCACACCCAGCCGTTCTGCCAGTTCGCGCAAGCTCATCCCCGGATATTGCTCAATCAGCATCCACGCTTTCCATGTCTGCGGATAGACACGCGCACCAGCCGCTACCGTGCGAGCGATACGAGCGGAATGCGTTCCCACTGGCCGCTGATACCGGTGATAGGGTGGCGGGGCTGGCACCGTGATCTGAGGTGGTCGCTCATACCATTCGCCCGTGAGCCGCTGCAACGATTCTTGAAACGGGCTCACATCCTCATCGAGCGCAGCAGTTCGAATGCGCTCGCGCAAACGCAAGACGACTGGCGGGAGAACGGTGGGAGGCGTTTCAGACATACCGACCGAAGGGTGTTTTACCACCAACACGAAGTCGGTATCCAACGGCTTGTTGCTCATGGCGCACATCTCCATGCCCACCAATCCTTGGGATTGGGCGTGCTGAGCGTATCCACGTGCTGGAAGACCCGAAAGAAACAGCGTTCCCACTCGGCCACTGACCAACGCGCTTGATACCCTTGGTGCCGGCGCGCGGTTGGGCCACTCGGATTCCAGATCGCCAGATACACCGCCGCATCGGGATCCGTGCCATTGCCCATCAGCGCACGCGCCGTCATGAGCGCTTCGATGCGGTTGTGCTCAAGCGGGATGATGTTCAGCACGAAATTCAGGGTGATGGTGTTCCAGAACTGGCGAAAGACGCGATAGTCTGGCGCGTAGGCGGGATCAAAGCGGGCGTAGGGATGCGGATCCATCCCACAACCATAATCCAGCACCGGTTCACGCAGATAGCCCTGCGCTTGGAGATAGCCCATCGGCGCGCTGATGGTGGGGTGCGGTTCGGCCGCGCGGTGGCCGGCGAGGGTGGACAGGTTCTGGCGCAGCTCATTGGGTGAGGTAAATCGGGCTTGAAATCCGCTCACTGCGTCCTCAAGCGCGTCTTCCGGATCCACCTCAATGAGGAACGCGCCACCCGCATGGCCAGCCGGCAGCAGGTGCACGTTTGGCGGTGGCGGCGGGGGAGGGAGATCGTTGACGAGCTGCTGGAGCTGGCCCAGCACATCGCCGAGCAACGCATGCGTATCGGCAAGACCGTCTGCATCAATATCACTGAGCAGCAGATCCAAGCTGCCACTATCCACCGCTACCATCTTGGCAATATGGTTATGGGTGGCCAGCGCGATCCGCTCTTGTTCCTCCGTCAGATCCAGCAGCAGGACCGGCACGGTGGTTTGGTGATGGCGAAGGGCAAGCACGATGCGGGCATGCCCATCCACAATCCGACCCGTTCGCCGATTGACCTTGACCGCATCCCACCAGCCAACCCCATCCAAGACCGCAAACAGCGCTTCTTGCTGTTTGGCGCCATGCAGCCATGGGTTGGCATCATTCGCCAGCAGATCGGCAATCTCGACCGCCGGCACATAGCCGACGATGTTATTCGCCCATGCGCTCGGTTGTGCTTGAGGTAGGAGCATCGGTTTTCTCAGACGATGGCAATGACGACACCGCAACGGTGACACCGGGCGGGAGGATGGTCAGCAGAGTGTCCTTAGGAAAACGGTCGCGTACAGCTTGGCAAAAAAAGTCGAATGTCTTCTCATCCCAGTCGGCTGGCGTCATCATCCAGACATGCTCCACCCCGGCGGATTGCACCGGAACTGCCTGGGGAGCCGTGCC
This sequence comes from Kouleothrix aurantiaca, assembly GCA_001399705.1. Lineage (GTDB taxonomy): Bacteria > Chloroflexota > Chloroflexia > Chloroflexales > Roseiflexaceae > Kouleothrix > Kouleothrix aurantiaca. The sequence continues at coordinate 835 of LJCR01000011.1, read as the reverse complement.
GTCGGTAGCCAGGGTCAGGGGGATCGCTGACCCGATATCCAGATCAATGGGCTGAATAATCGCCGCATGGCGCGCCGGCCCACGCAAACGCACGTGGCCAGCAGGATACGTTATGACGACTTCGGGAAACTCACCAACGTGCTGATAGACCTGAACCCCACGGGTCATTTTCAGCGGCACCCCATCCATCAGGATCGTCGCTTTACCGCTCTGATGGATGGTGATATCAAATTCTGGAAAATCCCAGTCGGATTTCTGGGGTTTGTCAGCAGGCACCTCCGTGGGTGCGGTACCGAGTGAAACATCGCCCATAGAAACGCTCCTTCATCTTGGTGCCTTCGTGCCTTCGTGCCTTCGTGCCTTCGCCGTTCGACCCACTCACGCATCCCACAGACTGGCTCAAAGCGCGCCTCGTATCGATCCCGGCACGCGGGAATATTCTGGCGTGTGCTCTCCTGATGGCGGCGCGGCGGTGTCCCGTTCGGTGACCGCTGCGGGTGGATATCCCGATCCACCGCAACCGGCGGTTTCCACTTCCCGGTGGGGTAGCGGACGATCCACACGATTACCGGACAATCGCGCCAGGCTTTCTGCCCCACATACTTGAGTTGGCACATCGCCGCGCCACTGGGCCAGTCGAATTCGATATAGAGCCGGTTCCGCAAATGCCGGCCGCGGTCTTCGTCTTTCGAAAGATCGGTGGCGCGGCACCGTTTGGTCTCACCGGTGAGCCGGCTGAGCACGTCGACTTCAAAACCGAGCGGCACCAGGTCGGTGGCCACCATGCACGGCACCAGCGGCATGCCACGGATGGCGCTCGTGCGCTCCATGCGAT
>LJCR01001099.1 GCA_001399705.1 Kouleothrix aurantiaca | reverse complement strand
GGCTTGCAGTTCGGCCAGCTTGTGCTTCGCCAGCGTGTCGCCATCGAGGGTGGCGGGGTCGCGCGGGATGGCGTTGAACGTATCGGCGGCTTCTTTGGGCAGCAGACTGGGCGAAAGTGGCGTGCTCCAGCCCATCACCTCGGGCTTGGCACCCTCGGCCTGCGCATCGGGCGAGAGCAGGAAGTCGGCGGCGAGCATGGCGGCGGCTTTGTTAGGCGAATTGAAGGGAATCGCCAGATAATTCGTGTTGCCGATGGTGCCGCTGTCGAACACCCATGTGCGCGTGGTTTTCGGGAAGTGGCCGGTGGCGATCTCGCTGGCGGCGTGCGCCGGGCCATAGTTCATCGAAATCCAGACCTCGCCGTTCGCAAACAGGTCGGCCTGCTTGGTGCTGCTTTCCGGGTAGGTGCTGCCGTCGCGCCACAGGCAGGGCTCGACGTCGTTCAGCATCTTCCAGGTTTTGGCGGCTGCCTCGCTATACTTCGCCTCATCGAACGGGCCAAGCAGCTTGGTATAATCGCCCGCCGCCGCGTAGAACACATGGCGCACAAACACGCTGCCGGTGAAATCGGGCGGCGCGGGGTAGGTAAACTTGCCCTTGTTCGCACAGGCCCAGGCAAACAGGTCGGGGATGGTCTTGGGCGGGTCGGGGATTTTGGCGCTGTCGTATTCCATCACAAACTGCGCCGAACCCCACGGCGACTCGTCGTACTCGACCGGGAAGCCAAAATCGTTGGCGATGGCAGGGTTCTTCCAATCGACAAACTTCTGGCTGGGCAGCAGATCGGCCCAGTTGCGGAACAGCAGGCTGCCTTCCTTCATGGTGCGGAAGTTCTCGCCATTGATCCAGATCAGATCAACCGAGCCGCCGCTGTTTTTGCCAGCTTGCTTCTCGCCCAGCACCTTGTTCACCACCTCGGCGGTGTCCTTCACCGGCACCTGCTTGAGCGTGATGCCGTATTTCTCCTTGAGCTGCTGGGCCGCATATCCATTCACATAGGTATTGATCGCGTCGCTGCCGCCCCACATATACCAGTTCACCGTCTGGCCTTTGGCCGCCGCCGCAATCTGCTCGAACGACATGGAACGAAAGCTATCTTCGAACGTGCCCGCAGGCGCGCTCGTGGCCCCGGCAGCAGCGCCAGGCTGGGCAGCTGGCGCGCCGCACGCGCTCAGCAGCAGGAGCATCCCGAACATTGCACACAGCCATATTCGGCGCATGCGCGTCCTCCTTCTTCTCAGAATATTCAATTCAAGCGAGGCTCGCTACAGTATGCGATGTGGGGAGCGCGGTTGGATGCTGATTATGCGCGGCGAAATGTATATTGACAAGCTTCGATATAGATGATATGCTCTTCTCAGCAGCAATCTGGCTGCGCACAATGGCTGAAACGACAATGAGCGACGTTATAGAACTTGAAGCACGGCAGCTTGGCACACGCTGCTGCGAGGGCGAAGACCTGCTCCAGCTTAGCACCCCCGAGGCGCAAAGCCTGAGCGACGATGTGAGCATCCTGGCTCATCCCATTCGCCTGCAAATCCTCGACATGCTGGCGCGCAACTCCGGCCAGGTTTGTGTGTGCGATCTCGAAGCCGCGCTGCCCGTCAAGCAGCCCACGGTTTCGCACCACCTCAAACTGCTGCGCGCCGCCGGCCTGATCGACTGCGAGCGCCACGGGCTGTGGGCGCACTACTTCATCCAGCGCGATGCCCTGAGCGCCCTGTACCAGCGCGTCAACGGGCACCTGCAAGGGCTGGTTGGCTAGCGATTTTTTCCGTTCCTCTTGCTTGATGAACTGCGGAGCGTATATTGAACATCGTCAATGTACCCGAAACCCGGCTAGCGCCCGCGATTGCGCCCGCCACCCCCGACGATCTGAATGCGATTGCGACGCTGCTGAACGCGAGTGCGCTGCCGCTCGACGGCTTGCGTGAGCACGTGGGCGCGGCGCTGGTGGCGCGGCAGGATGGCGCAGTGGTTGGAAGCGCGGCGCTGGAGCTGTACGGTGGCGCGGCGCTGTTGCGCTCGGTGGCGGTAGCACCTGCGCTGCGCGGGCAGGGGCTGGGGCAGCAATTGGTGCGCGCCGCGCTGCGGCTGGCGCGCGAGCGCGGCGCTGGCGAGGTCTACCTGCTCACCGAAACGGCTGCGCCATGGTTCGAGCGGCTGGGCTTTGCGCCAATTGCGCGCGATGCGGTCGCGCCAGCGGTGCAG
>LJCR01001098.1 GCA_001399705.1 Kouleothrix aurantiaca | reverse complement strand
GGGCGTCCACACCAGGCCAGTCGAAATGCCGGGCTGGTCGATCCGCTCCTTGGCCTCGTTGTAGAAGCGCGGCCGGCCCAGCGCCTTGCGCACGAAGTCGGTGCTGACGACCAAGGGGTCTGGCGTCTGGGGTTTGGGATCTGAAGCCGCTGTGGCCTCTGATTCCCCCGCACCCTGAGCCCTAAACCCTGAACCCTCACCCTCCGCGAGCTGGCGCGTGACCTTGCGCAGCACGTTGCCGATCTGGCGCTCGAGGTTGCGCACGCCCGCCTCGCGGGTGTAGTTGCCAATGATGTCGCGCAGGGCGGCCTCATCGACAGCCACCTCGGTGGCCTGCAGGCCGTTGGCGCGCACCCGCTTCGGCACCAGGTGCTGCTGCGCGATGTGCACCTTCTCGTCCTCGATGTAGCCGCTCAGCTCGATCACTTCCATGCGGTCGCGCAGCGCCGGCGGCACCGTGCTCCAGTCGTTCGCGGTTGCGATGAACAGCACCTTGCTCAGGTCGAACGGCGGGTTCAGGTAGTGATCGGTGAACGTGTTGTTCTGCTCCGGGTCGAGCACCTCGAGCAGCGCGGCGGCCGGGTCGCCCCGGAAGTCGTTGCCGAGCTTGTCGACCTCGTCGAGCAGGATGACCGGGTCGGCGGTGCCGGCGCGGCGCAACTCCTGAATGATGCGGCCAGGCGCGGAGCCGATATAGGTGCGGCGGAAACCACGCAGCTCGGCCTCATCGCGCACGCCGCCCAGGCCCATGCGCACGAACTGGCGGCCCAGCGCGCGGGCAATGCTCTGGCCCAGGCTGGTCTTGCCGACGCCGGGAGGGCCAACAAAGGCCAGGATCGGCTCGCGCGAGCGGGCGTCGGTGTCGCCAAGCGCGTCGCGGCGCTGCTTGACGGCCATGTACTCAAGGATGCGCTCCTTGATCTTTTCCAGGCCATAGTGGTCGGCGTCCAGCACCTCGCGGGTGTGGGCGATGTTGATCGTGTCGCCGGTGGTCTTGCCCCACGGCAGCTCGGCAACCCACTCCAGGTAGGTGCGAATCATCTGGTACTCGGGCGAGGAGTTGTTGATCTGCTCCAGCCGGCGCAGCTCGCGGTCGGCCTCTTTGCGGGCGACCTCGGTCAGGTTGGCGGCCAGCAGCTTCTCGCGCAGGTCGTCCAGCCCAGCCGACTCGGCGTCGTCTTCGCCCAGCTCCTTCTGGATGGCGCGCATCTGCTGGCGCAGGTAGAACTCGCGCTGCTGCTTGGCCGAGCTGTCCTGCACTTCCTGGCGCAGGCGGGCCTGCACTTCCAGCACCGCGTACTGCTTCTGGTAGAAGTCGCGCACCACCGCAGCCGCGCCAGCGGTGAGCGGGTTCGACATGGAGGTGCCGCCGAAATACTTGTAGTACTGGTTCACCGCGATGCCCCAGCCGTCGGACTGGTAGGCGTTGTTCTTGGGGTTGGGCGAAGCGTCGTAGCCTTCGCGGTACTTACCCGAGTAGGTCGACAGAATCCAGGTGCCGGGCGCAACCACGTCGGGCTTGATGCGGCCGTCGTCGGTTGGTCCGCGGCTGGAGAAGGCCGCCATTTGAGCGGAGTTCCCGGCGGTCTGGTCGGTCGAGATCGGCGGGGTGGTGAAGCCCCAGCGCTGCCCGGGCGTGCCAAGCAGGTTTTGCCCGCCCATGCTCGAACAGGTCTGGCTGCTCTGGTAGGTCGTATCGTGCGAGACATACGTCAGGCCAGTGTCGCAGGCGTACTTGCCCTGGCGGTCGTTCTCGCTCGCGCCCACGGTGAGCACATTCTTGGCTGTCGCTGGCGAGCCGATCGAGTCGCTGTCGACCACGCCGTCATTGTTGGCGTCGGCGCCTTCGTTGCCCGCCGAGAAGGTGATCAGCATGTCGCGATGGCCCCAGATGAAGTCGTCGGCGTTCGCGCTGTTGGTGGTATAGTCGCCGGCGGCGGCCGAGCCCCACGAGTTCGAGTGGATGCGCGCGCCGGCGTCGTAGGCCTGCTGGAAGAGCGTGTGCAGATCGGTCGGCAAGCCCGTCAGGTAGTAGCCATCCTGGTAGCCATACGCGCTTTTGCACAGGCTCGACGTGATCACCCAGTTCTCGGTGGCCTGGAACACCAGCCTGGCGGCCGGGGCCACGCCCTTGCCCAGTCCGCCCGGGCTGTTGGCGCCGTTGCTGAGCACCGAGCCGGCCACGTGGGTGCCATGGCCGCTATCGACATCC
>LJCR01001097.1 GCA_001399705.1 Kouleothrix aurantiaca | reverse complement strand
CGGCCAGAATGTCGGCGTCGGTGAGCCCCTGGCAGACCATGCACGACGGCTCGCGGTTGGCGGCCATGTCGCTGCACGCGTTGCATTTCGCGCCACGCCCCTGCGCCACATCCACATCCGGGCAGAACATCAGGCGAATGGTGCCGGCCACCTCGGGCGCGCGCGGCCGGCTGATATACGAGGCCACCGGCACGCCCCGCGCCCGCATCGCGTCGAGGTAGCGCAGGTAGGGTTGCAGGAAATGATCCTGCACATACTTCTCGGCATTCGCCAGCGTCCAGCGCACCAGCGTGCCGTCCTGCAGCGCAATTGCGGGCGGCGGCGCGTCGGCGGGCGGGTCGATCAGCGCGTCGAAGCTGCCGTCGCGCGGCGTGCGGCGCGTGGCGGGCGGCGGCAGAAATTCGTCGGCCATCTCGACCAGCGCCTGCCCTTCTTCGACATCGCGGCGCGAGCTCAGGTAGTTGCCCTCGATCGCCACGCGCCGCACTCCGTCCGAAAGGTATAGGTCTTCTTCGCGATAATACAGCGCCGGGCGCGAGGTCAGCCGGGCGCTGGCGCGCGGGCCATAGCGCAGAAACACCCGCCCGATATTGATCACATAGCAGGCTGCCATGCCGTGTCGCTCGACATCGATCTGCGAGCCGTCGGTCGCGATCAGCGCGTACTCAGCCGGGCGCGCGGGCGCATCGTGCGTGGTGTTCAGCGGCTCGACCGGGCGGGCCAGCAGCCAGGCCGAGTTTTCGCGGCTCAGGTCGGCGGCCTCGGCCCACAGCTCGGGCGCATCGGCCGACTCAAGGTAGCGCCCGAGCGCCAGCGTCTGGCGGCCCTGCTTGTCGCTGGCCTCGCTCGCCAGCGAGCCGCTCATAGCGCGCACCTGGCGGCTCAGCGCCGAAAGATCAAGTGCCATAGCTGGCTTCCTTCCCGTGTGGCGTGGTCGGGCGGCACGCATCGCATTCCAATGCGGTCGCAGTTCGTGGATGGCTGTAGAATAGTACATCTGTTTCGGTATGTCAAGCTATTCTGTATCGCTACTCCAACGTCGTGCTCAGCACCCCGGCACATCACCGCCCAACGAGTCACTTCTCGCGGCCGTGTTGCCTGTTGACAAGCGCCCCGCGCGCCGCTACAGTGATATTCGCTTCGCAATTCGATCCCTGAAGCTAACCGGAGTAGTTTTAAGAAGCGCATCCTGAGTAGCGCGCAGCGCATAAGGGAGCAGAGACGCATCCTGAGTAGCGCGCAGCGCATAAGGGAGCAGAGACGCATCCTGAGTAGCGCGCAGCGCATAAGGGAGCGGAGACGCATCCTGAGTAGCGCGCAGCGCATAAGGGAGCGGAGACGCATCCTGAGTATCGCGCAGCCCATAAGGGAGCGGAGACGCATCCTGAGTAGCGCGTAGCGCGTATCGAAGGGTGCGCAGGCATTCCCCTCTGTATACGCACCACGCACGATATTGCTATGACGCCCAAACGCGCCGCTATTCTTTTCCTGCTCGCCGTGCTGGCCGGCTGCGGCCCCGATACGCGCTCCGCCGCTGCGCAGGCGCGCTGGCAATCTGCGCCGGTGCCGCACTACCGCCTGCGCACCACCGACATCATCGCTGGCCAGTCGTGCGACCAGACCGTCGAGGTGCGCGGCGAAACGATCGTTGGCATTCTGCACAACAGTTGCCAGCACCCCAACCTCTGGACGGTCGGCTGGCTGTTTCGCGCGGCCGAGCACGCCGGCACGCCTGCCGCGCCTTGCGCGCATTCCGATCCATCGGCGGGCTGCCTGTGCGTATATTCCGCTGCCGCGCGCATCCAGTACGACGCGGCGCTGGGCTTCCCGCGCGAGATCGATTCACAGCTGAGCTGGGCGCCCAACTGGCAGGGTTTTGGCTACTGGAGCTATGCCGCCCAGCACCTCGCGCTGCCGGCCTGCACGCCGCCCGCCCCGATCGCCAGCCAGCACATCGTCGTCCACGAGCTGAAGCCGCTGCCGTAGCGCGCTTTCAGGGCAGGGGCTGAGGGATAGGGAATGGGGTTGGGTTTTCCGCAATGAGACACAGATGAGGCAGGTTGCAGAGATATGAGGTCTATAATCTGCGTAATCTGTGGATGATTGGTTCCTGGTTCTCGGTTCTGCTATATAATGACGCTCAGTTCGCCACCTGCTGCCAGGAGCCTATGAGCATCGCCGATCTCATCCCGCCCATGATTCCCATCCCCGCC
>LJCR01001095.1 GCA_001399705.1 Kouleothrix aurantiaca | reverse complement strand
GCGCCCGGTGGTGGTGCCAACCTCGGCCCAGGGCGTGCCAAGCTGGCGCAGCACATCGGCCTCGCTGCCAGAAACTTCGGTTGGGAAAGGGCCTTCGCCCACGCGCGTGGCAAAGGCCTTGTACACGCCCACAACCGAGCTCAGGCGCGTGGGGCCAATGCCGGCCCCCTGGCAGGCGCCGGCCGCGCCTGGCGGCGACGACGTGACATACGGGTAAGTGCCGAAATCGAGATCAAGCAGCGCGCCCTGGGCGCCTTCCAGCAGGATCGGCACGTCTTTGTCGAGGGCGCGCTGCACAATTGGGTGCGTATCGGTCACATGGTCGGCCAGCTTGCGCCCATAGTCGAGGTAGCGCAGGTAGATTTCGTGCAGCGAGAGCGGCGGCGCCTGGTAGAGCGTAGTGAGCATCTTGTTCTTGAAATCGAGCACCTGGCGCAGCCGGCTCAGCAGCGTTTCTTCGTGCAGCAGGTCGCCCAGGCGAATGCCGATACGCGACATCTTATCGGCGTAGGCTGGCCCAATGCCGCGCCCGGTCGTGCCGATCTTGTTGTCGCCGCGCAGCGTCTCGTCGCCACGATCCTGGGTGATGTGGTAGGGCATCACCACGTGGGCGCGCTCGCTGATAAACAGCTTGCTGATGCTGATACCTTTGCTCTGGATGTCTTTCAGCTCTTCCAGCAGGACTGCCGGGTCGATCACCACGCCATGCCCGATCACATTCACCGTGCCGGGGTCGAAAATGCCCGACGGCACCACATGCAGCTTAAACGTCCCGTGGTCGTTCAGCACCGTATGGCCGGCATTATTGCCGCCGCCATAGCGAACGACCAGGCGTGCGCGTTCGGCGAGCAGATCAACAATATGGCCTTTGCCTTCATCGCCCCATTGAGCGCCAATAACCGCTACAACCGGCATAATTGTGTCGCTTTCTTCTTCCGAACGCTGGTGTGGCCGTGCCTGTGAGAAGCAGGCGCGAGTATTATAGCGTATGTTCCTGCGCCGTATTCACGCCATTGGTCCTGATTTGCGGCGTTGGCTGTTTGTCATCTTCCTGAGTTGACATCGCCCATGAACACGCTACAATAGCACCAGCAAGCGGCCTTACCGCTCAACCTCATCGGCAGTACCAAGTGCATTGGTATGCCTGGAATCCTGGATGCTCACGTCGCCGGCCACAACTCAGCTTCCCCTGCAACTGCTTGCCTCGGCCGCGCGCCTGCTGTCGAGCGACGAGCCGTTTGCGAGTCGCATCCATCAGCTCTTCGCGCTGCTGCGCGAGGCGGTGCCGTTTCACGACGCGCGGCTGGTGTTCTGGCCCCAGAGCACCGAGGCAGCCGAACCCGGCGAGCATATTCGCACCGAGCAGGGCTGGCATGCCTACTGGATCGACGACCTGACCGACCTGGCGGTGCAGCGTGGCTCGCCAGTGCAGACGACCATTCCCTTCAAGCAGCTCCTCGACGACAGCGACAGCAGCCTGCCCGGCGAAATTAGCTACTTCGGCACGCCGATCGCGTGGGGCGGCCAGACGTGGGGGGTGCTGGAACTGCGCGCGGCTGGTGCGGGCGGCGTCGCGCCAGCCGACCAGGCGTTTGTTGCTGCGCTCGCGCCATTGCTCGCCTCGGCCATCGCTGTCGAGCAGCCAGCAAGCGCACTGCCTGTGCTTGCCAGCAGCGCCGACGAGCTGACCGGCGAGCAAGCCCACGAGATCATGGTGCTGCGGCAGGAGATGGAGGCGCCGCTCTCGCTTGGCTCGCTGCTGACGATGCTGCTGCGCCAGGCGCTTGACGCAACCGGGGCCGGGGCCGGCGCGATTAGCCTGGTCGATGCCGAGCGCGGCGAGCTGGTGGTGCAGGCAATCGAAGGGTACCCGCAGGCTGGGCCATCGCTGTATGGCGAGCCGCGCCGCCGCATTAGCTGGGAGCAAGGCCTGGTTGGGCGCGTCGCCCGCACTGGCCGCTCGCTCTTGTCGCGCGATGTCAACCGCGAGCCCGACTATCAGGCGGGCGGGCCGGCCATGCGCGCCGAGCTGGCCGTGCCGATCAATGCCGGCGACAAGACACTCGCGGTGCTGGTGCTCAGCAGCCCGCGCACCGCGGCCTTTGGCGAAAGCGAAGTGGCGTTTGCGCAAGAGCTGTGCAGCGTGGCCCCGCAGCCGCTGCGCCGCGCGCTGCGCTACCAGGAGCTGCTCGAAACCAGCACGCAGCTCAACCA
>LJCR01001096.1 GCA_001399705.1 Kouleothrix aurantiaca | reverse complement strand
GCCCTGCAGGTTCCACAGGCGTGCAGTCCTGTCGTCGGAGCCAGTCAGCACGCTCTGGCTGTCGGGGCTGAAACGCACCACTGTCACCGGCAAGGTGTGGCCTTTGAGGGCGATCGGTGTTTCAGGCGATGCCAGATTCCAGAGCTGCACGCTATTGCTCTCGGTGCTGACGGCCAGCCATTTTCCGTCCGGGCTGAACACGGCTTCTCTGGGCTGCGAGCCTTGTGGCAGCGAGCGTAGTTCATGGCCGGTCGGGTCCCACAGCCGCACAGTGTTGTCGATGCTGAGGGTGGCGATGTGCTGGCCATCGGGGCTGAAGATGGCGCGTTCGACCGCGCCGCCGTGCCCTTGCAGCGTGGCGAGCAGCTTGCCGCCGCGGTCCCACACTCGCGCGGTATGGTCGTCAGAAGCGGTGACGATCTGCTGGCCGTCGGGGCTGAATTCCGCGTCGTTCACCCAGAACTCGTGCCCAAGCAGGCTAGTGAGCAGCTTGCCGTCGCGATCCCAGATGCGCGCCCCATAACCTTCGGATGTGACAATCACCTGGCCGTCGGGGCTGAACTGTGCGTTGCTCATACTTTCGTCGCTGTCCACAAGCGTGCCGAGCTTGCTTCCATTGCGGTCAAGCAATTCGGGGCCTTCGTCGGTGACGACCAGCAGGCGCGCGCCATCGCGACTCATCTCGGCAGACAGGATTGGCGCGTTCAGGGTGAAACTTGCGCTTTTGCCACCGCTGAGCGACCAAAGGGTGGCCGTGGTGTCGCCGGTGGTGAGCAGTTCTTTGCTGTCGGGGGTGAGCGCCACATTTTCAATGATGTTTTCGCTTACCCGCACCAGCCCTGGGATGTACGGATGCGCCTGCCAGAGTTGGGCGCTGCCATCCGTCAGCACGCTAAACACATACTTGCCGTCGGGGCTGCACCAGGCTTCGTCGACGGGAGCGGTATGGCGGAACACGAGCTGCGCGTTACCGTCGAGCGACCACATGCGCGCGGTGTCGTCGGTTGAGGCGGTGATGATTGTGTTGCCGTCCTTGCTGAAATGAGCGCTCAACACAGCGTCGGTATGGTCGTTCAGGCTGGCGATTGGCGTGCCGTCGACCGACCACAGGCGGGCGGTGCGATCGGCCGACGCGCTGAGCAGGGTGGCGCCGTCTGGGCTGAACTCCAGATTATTGATCCAGCCGAAGTGCCCGGCCAGAACGTCTGGCGTTTTCTCGGGCTGGGCCGTGTCCCACAGCTCGATCTTGCCGTTATTGTAGCCTACGGCAAGCAGCTTGCCGTCTGGGCTGAAGGCAGCATTCTCCGCGGTGAGATTGCTGTCGCTTTCTTCCTCAAGCGGCACTGCGTCGGCACCGGCTGTCCACAGCCAGGCCGGCCCGCTGTCCATCAACACAACAGCCTGCACCTGGGTCGGGCTGCCAACTACGTCGTCGATGGCAGGCGCATCCGGGTTGCCGGCCTCATCAATTTGGGTTGCTTCACCCTGTGGCTGGCCGTCGAGCGACCACTGCTGCATTGTGTTGCCGAAATCGGCGCTCAGAACGGTTTGATTGCCGGCCAGCACAATCGCAGTGTTGATTTCGTGCCCGGCAGCGAAATGCGCCAGCTCTTTGCCATCCAAGTCGCGCAGGTGCGCCGTGTTATCGTTTTCTACGGTGAGAATGTTTTTGCCGTCGGGACTGAAGTGCGCGGTCTTGACCTGATCGGCCAGCGTGGTGATTGTGTTGCTGTCGAGCGACCACAGCCGGGCGGTAGATGTGCCCCGCAAGAGAACGGCGTTTGTCGTCGGGCTGAATATCGCTTCTTCAACACCCAGCGTGCTGGTGATCGGCGAAACCACTTCCGGCCGCGCCAGCAGGTTGCGCAGGTTCTGTTGCGCCTGAAGCTGGAGCGTTTCGCTGACGCCCGAGCTTGCGCTGCGCACGACTGCTTCGGCGGCGAGCAGGAACGGCGCGTCGGCGGCCGCGCCAGTGGGCGGATTGTTTGAGGCAAACATCAGCCGCTGGACGCGCGAGCTTTGTTCGAGCTCATTGGAATAAACGATCAGCGCGATGGCAGCCACCAGCAGCACGCTCAGTACGGCAAACGTAGCGATCAGGCTCATGCGTCGCCAACGCTTGCGCCGCGCCTGCTCGCTCTGGCTGGTGTCGATGAACTCGCGCGCCAGCTGGTTCATCCAGCTGGAGCGCGAGTTCATCGACACCAGCCAGAG
>LJCR01001094.1 GCA_001399705.1 Kouleothrix aurantiaca | reverse complement strand
GCCGTGGATCTGTGCCACCAGCGCCTCGCGGCTGCGGTAGAAGGGCTCGAAAATATGCGCCAGGTCGTCGGGCGCGATGCCCATGCCGTTGTCGTGCACGCCAATCGCGATCTCAGTGCCGCGCGTGCCGTAGTGCGCGCACACGTCGATGCCAACCCAGCGCCGTTCGCCACCATATTTGAGCGCGTTGCGGATCAGGTTCTGAAGCGCGCGCGTCATCTCGGCCGGGTCGGCCAGCACGTGCGGCAGATCATCGGGCACGCGCAGATCGATCTGGGCATCGGCGTCGCGAATCTGCGCCTGGCAGGCTGAGAGCGCGCGCTGGATCAGCTCATTCACGCCGATTGGGCGCGGAATATATGTTTTGCGCCCCGACTGCGCGCCGGCAAACTCCAGCGCCTGATCGACCATCTCGGCCAGCCGGCGGCCCTCGCCATGGATCACGGCCCCATACTGCCGCGCCCGCGCCGGATCAAGCACCACGCCATCGGCCAGATTTTCGCCGGCCGAGCAGATCACCGCCAGTGGCGTGCGCAGCTCGTGCGAGATCGCCGCGACAAACTCAATTTTCTGCTCGGCCAGCCGTTGGGCGCGCCGCGCCGAGCGCACCATCAGCATCATACTCACGCCAAGCTGGGCAAGAATGCCGGTGCTGATCAGCATATTGCGCAGGCGCAGGTTTGAAACCGCTGATTCCAGCGAGCCGCTGCGGTGCGTCAGGATGAGTTTCCAGCGGCCGGCATCAACGCCATGCGGCTCGTTCCTCGTTGGAGTACTTGGCTTTGCTGCACGGTCCATCGCAAAAAGCCACGAGCGCCGATCGCTGGTGTCGGGCAAATCGCCCAGCCGCAACGTATCGTCGATCAGTAAACGGTTGATTTCATCGAGCCGTAAGCTGAATAACGATGTTTCCGCGTCGCCTGCGGCGGGTGCAAGCTCGTAGGTGCCGCTGTTCGAGTGGTACATCAGGCGAGTGGGCTGGTCGCGCCGCACAATCGCGAGATTATAGTCGACTGAGCCGGCGGTGGCGAAGTATTTGTGCGCCAGATCGGGCACAAATTGCTGCCACAGGTAGGATGTATCAAATGCAGCGACAGTGTAGGCAAAAATCGGGTTGGGCTGCGGTTTACAGCGCGGGCAAAGGCGGCGCTTGATCACGCGGTCGTTGATCACAATTTCGATATCACTGTCGACGTCGGTGGATTGCGGGTTTGAGAGCCTTGCCATATTGGCGACTGGGATCACGAGCGCCGGCACTTCGTCGGCCACCGAGTCGGGCGCGTTGCCCACGAGCATGTTATTTTCCAGGTACATGGTGTTGACCGACTGCTCGAAGCGCACGCGCAGGTCGCGCATTGAGCTGGGCCAGTCGCTGGGCTCGAAGCTGCGTGTCGCGGGGTTGTAGCGCATCAGGCTTATCGGGTCGCGCTCGTAGAGCTGCACCAGAAACACATCGCCCACCAGCTTAGGGTGCGCAACATGCGTGCGCCAGTGATCGTAGCGCTGGGCGTACAATTCCCAATTTTTGTATCGAACCGTGTTTGCCTGCATCTGCAAGCCCAGAAATGTGCTCGCAATCTCCAGGTCAAAATCCTCGCTGAAGCGTTGGGCGCCGCTATCGACCAGCGCCTGCATCCGCTCACGCTCGCCAGCGCTAACCTCGCCCAGCCAGTAGTACTGAAACGACGCCAGCAGAACCAGCAGAACCAGCAGGCCTGGAACAACGGCCGTGTTTGGTGGAATTTTGGCGGTTCGGATCATCTTCATGGCGGCATTATAGCATGGCACTCTGAGCTTGAATAGTATCTATTGCAAGCTTTACATTTTTTACAAGCTGCTTTTGACATATTTTACAAGTCTTTTTCAGTCGTTTCGAAGATATTTGCATAATTTTACAAAGTTTACAAATGTTTTTCAGGATCTTAACTACTCAACCTCCCAATTGCTCTATAATTCATCGGCATAGGTTCACTATCAGGGAATTTGCCTTGTTGCAGGTAGTTCACGCGGATTCCGCGAGAATACTGCATTCATTTCCGTGTATCCCGTGATTCGCAGAAAGGATCAGCGAGTGAATTCCAAGCGCTTCCGACTGTATTGGATCGTGGCAGTGCTGGCGCTGCTGCTGCCAATTCTGGCAGCGTGCGGCGGCGGGCAGCCAGCCGCCCCCGCCAGCACAAGCCCCGCGCCGGCCGAAGCCACCGCCGCCCCGGCT
>LJCR01001093.1 GCA_001399705.1 Kouleothrix aurantiaca | reverse complement strand
AGCGAAAGCAGCTCGGCGCCAAGCTTTGCAAAGCCCTCCCCAAGCAGCAGCGAGCGCCGCAGCAGTTCAAGTGAATGTGTCAGCGGCAGCGCCTGTCCGACGCTCCGTAGCCAACCTGGCAGCACGTCCACCGGGTCGTACACGCCACTCAGCATCAGCGAGCCCACCCGCAGCGCCCAGCCCAGTGGGTCGCCGCGCTTCATCAGAATAATCACACTCGCCGCGAACAGCCCCAGCGCGTTGAAGCTGACAATACTTATAACGAGAGTCAGCAGGGCAAAAGGTACGTTTGCGTTTCCGTAATCGATGCCTAAAAAGATACCGACAACGAGATAGACTAGGACACGCAGCGTTGCAAACACGTAGCTCCAGAGCGACGACGAAAATAATGTGGTGAGAAGCTGTGTAGGGCTGAGCAGCAGCAGCTCCAGTGTGCCGGTGGTTTGCCCATCGCGCACGCTTTCGCCAATCGCGCTCATCCCAATCGACATATACTCGCTAAAAGCCACCCCCAGGATCACAAAGGCGAAATAGCTGCCGCCATAGGCATTGAGGTATGGGGCGGCGGTGGCGTTGAAAACGCGCGCAATGAAGTAGTAGATACCCACATTCAGTACCGCGCTGAGCACGCGAAACAGAAACCCCAGCTTGTAGCTCACATCCAGGCGATAATCGCGCACCAGAAAGGCCCAGGGAACCCGAATTTGGATCAACATAAAGCGACCTCTGCCGACTGGGCCGGCACGCTGAGCGTGCGGAGATAAATTTCTTCCAGCGAGATTTCGTGCGTTTCGAAGTGGTAAACCTCTGCCCCGCTTTCGACGATTTCGCGCAGCAGGGCGGCCAGCGCCGGCCCTTCCTCGCGCAGGGTCACGGCAAGGCGCTGCTCGGTTTCGGCGCGCTCGGCGGCAACGTCCAGCACGTCGGGCAGGCGGCGCAGGGTATCGGGCAGGTCGGGTGGCATGTGCCGCAGCCGAATCACGCAGCGCACGCCATAGTTCAGGCTCTGGCGAAGTTGCGCGAGCGAGCCCTGAGCAACCACGCGCCCCGATTTGACGAGCGCGATCCGGCTGCACAATTCTTCAGCTTCAACCATAGAGTGGGTGGCGAGAATGACGGTGCAGCCCAGCTCGCCAATAATATAATCGGCAATAAAGCGGCGCATCGCCTGAGCCGAGATCGGGTCGAGCGAGCGCGTCGGCTCGTCCATAAACAGCACCTGGGGATGGTTCAGCAGGCCGCGCGCAATGCCAAGCTTCTGGCGCATGCCGCTGGAGTAGGTGCGAAACGGGCGGTCGGCGGCTTCTTCCAGGCCTACCTGCTTGATCAGCGCGTTGGCGCGTGCGGCGGCCTCGGCGTGCGGAACATGGTAGAGAGCGGCAAAAAACTCAAGGTTCTGCCGGCCCGTCAGCCGCCAGTAGAACGAGCGCTCTTCGCTGTTTACCAGGCCAATGCGCTCGCGCACATGGCGCGCCTGCCGTACGATATCGTAGCCGCAGACAGCCGCACTTCCTTCGGAAGGCAGCAGCGCCGTGCAGAGCATGCGGATCAGCGTGGTTTTCCCGGCGCCGTTCTGCCCCAGCAGGCCAAAAAGCTCGCCGGGCATGATTGCCAGCGACACCTGATCGACGGCGAGGTGGCTGGCTTTGCGCCACGGGTACAGCACAAGGTCGCGATAGCGGTGCAGTTTGCGAAAGCGTTTTGTGAGGCCGTGCGTTTCAATCGCGGGCTGCATTGATACCTATGCTTTCACTTCGTTAGCGCAAAGGGCAGCTTTGCAGCTGCCCTTGCACTGTCGGCGTTGAGATCGCAAAATCTCAGCGCCACGATAATCGGCGAACACTAGCTGCCAGGGATACCACCGTACACAACACAAACGGCGGCCTCCTCGACCAGCTCCTCCTCGGTGTAGGTCGCAAGAACCTCGGGGCGCTCGTACTTCATGGGTTTCACCTCCTTCCACTGAAGAAATTTGGCATATAAAGCCAGGCCGCCCAGAAGAGTGGTGTAAGAAGGGTGCGGGCGGCAACCCTGGCCAGCGGCGGAATAGCGCGAAGCGCCATCTGCCGCAGCGGGTCCGGTAGGAATGCGGCTGCGCGCCGGCAGCAGCCTTGGCTGCACCGGCACGCTTGCCCGGCTGATTGCTCACGGCTCGCGGCTGCATGGCCGCGTCGCCAATGGCTGCCGGCGCGCAGCAGCATTCCTACCGGACCCG
>LJCR01001092.1 GCA_001399705.1 Kouleothrix aurantiaca | reverse complement strand
ACATTCGCCAGCGCGACTTTGATCTTCCCGCCCAGCGCCTGCCGCTCGGGTGGCGGCTCGTCACTCAACAGTTGCTCAGGAACCGCAGGATCCAGCGGGGCATAGCGCCGCAAGTTCACAAGTGCTGCCGGCGCTCGGTCACACAAACCCAAACAGCGCACCTTCTCAACAGTATACTCGCCGTCGGGGGTGGTTTCGCCCGGCGCGACGCCCAGCCGCCGGCAGATGCCCGCCGTGAGCGCATCCGCGCCGGCCACCGCGCACGAGGCGTCCTGGCACACGCGAATCACGCGACGGCCAACCGGCTCGGTGTAAAACATTTCGTAGAACTCGGTGACGCCGTAGACATCGGCCACCGGCACCTGGAGCGCCTGCGCCACGCGCTCGACCACCGGGCGCGGCAGCCAGCCGCCGAAAATCGCCTGCGCTTCGTGCAGCACTTCGAGGGTGGCGCTGCGGCCCTGTGGCGCAAGCCGCGCCAAAACGCCTTCCAGCTGCGCATAGGTCGGCGCAACCCCGCCCAGCTCGTCCCAGCGCGCAGCGGCCCAGTCGCGCAGGGCGGGGAGCGCGCCAGCGAGCGCGGGCACGAGCGCTACCGCATAGCGGCGCTGCCAGTCGAGCTCGGCCAGCGCCGCGCCGCTGAACGTGGCGCTGTCTTTCATGCGCGTAAACTGAAACAGGTCGTAGCGTTCGACCAGCTGGCGGCGCGGCGCGATGGCCGTCGCGTCCAGCCCGGGGATGGCGCGCGCGGAATCCAGCCCGGCGTCGATCCAGGCGTTCGAGCGGACCGTGCCGCCCGCCGCGCTGGCCTCGTCGGCGAACATTTTCAGCCAGAACAGCGCCGCCCGGTCGGCATCGCCCGAGCGGAGGTCATTGCCAAGCCGTTCCAGCCGCGCATAAAGCTCTGCGCTCATTCGGTGCTCCTGGCAGAAGCGGTGGGGGAAGTGCAAAAATTATAGCATATTCGATCTGGCGCAAGCGCGCCGATTGTTGCATATAGTGCACCATGTTGCATGATATGAAGCAGCAGGCGTGCTATACTAGCGGCGCACCGATCAACAACCCAGCAGAGGAGCCGCCATGGAAACATACCCGCCAACCAGTGCTATTGTGCTTGCGGGTGGGCAAAGCCGCCGCCTCGGGCACGACAAGCGCCGCCTGCGGCTGTGGGGGGAAGCGGGGCCGGTGCTGCTTGAGCATGTGGTCGGGCTGCTGGGGCAGGTGTGCGACGAAGTGATTGCGGTGCTGAACGACGCGCCCGAGTGGGTGAGCCTGCCCGCGCGGCTGGTGCCCGACGCCTACGCCGACGGCGGCTCGCTGGGCGGCATCTACAGCGGGCTGCGCGCCGCCCAGTATTCCTATGCGCTGGTGGTGGCCTGCGACATGCCCTTCCTCAACCTCGATCTGCTGCGCACCATGCTGGCCCGCCCGCGCGACTACGACGTGCTGGTGCCGCAAGCGCTCGAAGCCGGCGCGACGCGCAACCAGCTTGGCCTCGAAACGCTCCACGCGATCTATGGGCAGGGCTGCCTCGCGCCCATGCGCGCCACGCTCGATCAGGGTCGCCGCCAGATCGCGGCCTTCTTCCCGCAGGTGCGCGTGGCCACGCTCGCGCCCGATGAGGTGCGCCGCTACGATCCGCTGGGGCGCTCGTTCCTCAACGTCAACACGCCCGAACAGGCCGCCGATGCCAGCGCCTGGCTGGAGCGCGGCGCGTAATACCGAGCCTGATGGGACTCTGCCTGCAAAAGCGCACCCTTCGATACGGCCTACGGCCTACTCAGGATGCGATTCCCACTGGGCCTCCTGAGCGGCGCAACGCACAATCGAAGGGTGCGCCGCACATCATTCCCTGAACGCTGGCGCGCTACTCGGTCGGCAATTCTTCCTCAATCACTAGCGCCTCGCCCGCGCCCTCGATCGTCAGCACCGCGCGCACCTTGAGCGTTGGGCCACTGTGCTCCTGCGCGGCCTGCTCGATCGCCTGCTGCGCGCCAACGCCAAAACGTTTGAGAAATTTGCGCAGTTCCATGGTGAACTGTTCTTCGTTCATTGTGCCCTCGTTTCATTATCAAACCCCGCCGCCGATACCCACGCGGCTGGGCTGCCAGTAGTGTAGCGCCTCCCGCGCCGTTGCTTGCCAAGTTTGCGCGCTTCCTCTATACTTGCGCCCCAGCTATGACAAATAGGACAAATCCTGAAATTACGCTGGTCGC
>LJCR01001091.1 GCA_001399705.1 Kouleothrix aurantiaca | reverse complement strand
CTGCAAGCTGGCCCACTCGCCGCTATCGAACCACACCCCATTGCACGCCCCGCAATGGTCGAGCGTAAATGGCACATCCAGCGCAATGCGGAAAGGCAGCATCAGGTGGCGGCAGAACGGGCACTGCTTCGCCCGCGCTGGCTCGGCCTCAAGCGGCGCCGGCACAGGATCGGGCTGCGCGGGCATGTCGGGGCCGTGCTGGTCGCGCCAGGCCCAGTATTCCGCCGCCGAAAGAAACACGCCATTGCACTGCGTGCAGCTGTGGGCGCCAAGGTTCTCTGCCAGCGCGATCGGCTGAAGCGCGCAGGATGGACAGGTTGGGCAGTTCATGGTAGCCTCTGCTGTGCTGGCCGCAGCGCATGTGCGGCCTACTCGGCAGGGATCTACGCGCCAAACGTGCCGAGGTTACAGCCCTAGCCCACTTCAAGCATGTCGAGCCGCGCGGCGCCAATCGCCAGCGCGCCCCACGCCACCAGCCCGGTCAGTGCCAGAAACAGCATCCAGGCCAGCAGCGCCAGCACAGTGGCGAACTCGGGCGCGAACTGCCCCAGCACCGGCAGAAACAGCACAATGCCCAGCCCAAGCACAATGTACGCCAGGTAGGCGATCGGCGCGAGGCAGCCGGCACGAAACGAATTCTGCTGGCGCGGGTTCTCCCAGTTGAGCTTGGGGAAAGCCGCGCCAATGCCCACCGTGATGCTCACCACGCCCAGGCCCGCCACCAGCACCAGCGCCAGCGAGCGCACAATATCGGTTGCGCTGCTGCGCTGCAGCACGCCCAGCGCCACCGTAAACAGCACACCTGCGGTTGGGTAGGGCAGGTAGGCCAGCGCCAGCTTCCCCAGCAGCAGCCGCATCGAGCTGATCGGCGCGGTTTTCAGCAGCCAGAAGCCACGCCCCTCGCGGCTTATTCCCGCGCCGCCCATCGCGCCCGAAAGCACCAGGCAGATGTAGAAGCTAATGCCCGCCGAAGTAAAGCTCTGCAACGAAGCAAACCACGCCGGCGTCTCGGGGTCGGGCGCGCTCGCGCCACCGCTGACCAGGCGAAACGACCAGATCGCCGCCAGCACCAGCGGAAAGATCAGCTGCTGCAGGTTGCGCAGGTCGCGCGGAAAGACGCGCAGGTCCTTTTCGAGCACGGCGCGCGACTGCGCGGGCAAGACCCACGCCCACAGGCTAAGCGCCCACGCCGGTCTGCCAGCCTCGCCGGTTCGCCGCTCATCCTTCACGCGCCTGCGCACGCGCCCGCCCTGCGTCGCCATGTTCGACCAGCCGGCGTAATACAATCGCTCGGCCAGCAGCAGGCACGCGCCAAACACCAACGCCGACACAGCCACGAACAGGCCGCCGTACAGCGCCAGCGCGCCCCAGCGCCCTTCGCCCGCCGCAATCAGCGCGCGGCTGGCCCACGCCGAAGGCGCGAGCGGCGTATCGAAGCGGCGCAGGTAATCGAGCATGCGCGTGTTGCTTACACGCGGCGCCAGCTCGCGCGAAAACTGGCTGAAAACGTACCAGGCAATGCCAACCAGGCCGCCCAGCACGCCAACGATCTCGCGCGCGCGCCGCGCCGGGATCACGCGCACCACGGCCATCGTGAGTAGCGCGCCCAGGCCCATAGGCAGCAGCGGCAGCAGCAGCAGCGCCACAATTGCAGCAGCGAAATACGCCGCGCCAAACTGCAGGCCGTGCCCAAAGCCCAGCAGAAACGGGCCGAGCAGAAAAAACAGCAGCAGGTAGGGCACCAGCAGGCCGCCAAAAAACTTCACCACAAACACGGCGCGCATCGGCACCGGCGCGGCCAGCAGCATGTCAATATCGCCCGACAGGTACAGCGACGACAGCACCGTCGTGAAGCTGGTGAGCACCAGAATCACCAGCGCGCCAAACAGCACCACCGCTGGCACGGCCAGCAGATAGGTGCGGAAATCGACGCTGAAGCCCGGCGGCAGGGCAGCCCCCTCGCGAGCGGCGCGCGCCAGCAGCTCGGCAAAGCTCGGGCTGGTCAGGCCGCGCACAATGCTGCG
Source organism: Kouleothrix aurantiaca (assembly GCA_001399705.1). Classification (GTDB taxonomy): domain Bacteria; phylum Chloroflexota; class Chloroflexia; order Chloroflexales; family Roseiflexaceae; genus Kouleothrix; species Kouleothrix aurantiaca. Next base: position 194 of record LJCR01001091.1, on the reverse strand, counting down.
CGAGAGCCAGTACACGCCGTAGGTAGCGCCGCACAGGCCAAACGCCAGCAGCACAATCGCGATCTTATTCGCCAGCTTGCCGCGCCAGAAGCTGTTGCGCGCGATCAGGAAACGCGTGCGGATCAGCACGCCAATTGCATGAATCATTGTTTCTTACTACACACAGGTTTGTGCGGCTCTGAACAGGTACGCAC
>LJCR01001090.1 GCA_001399705.1 Kouleothrix aurantiaca | reverse complement strand
GGAAGGATACATACTCGGTTTCCATGCCCAGCCCATTGCGTGCCACGCACCAGGCACGCGCACCTACGCCAGCGGTTGTCGCGCCGCCCACCAGCCGCGCCTCCTTCAGAAACGGGTCCCAGTCGAGCCGGTGGTCGTAGTCCTGCGTCAGGCGGAACAGTGCCATGGCGTCGGCGCGAATATCGATCTGCTGCTCAAATGTTGGCATAGCGAATTTTCTTTCTGCGATGAATGACGAAGGACGAAGGCCGACGGAAAACTACCGCAAAGACGCAAAGGGCGCAGAGATTGACGATTGACGATTCGCAACCTGCTAACCTGCTAACCGCGAAACTGCACCCCCGCTCACGCCAGCGCCAGCTTACGGCCCAGCACGCGGCGTTTCAGGCGCATTGGCATCGGGAAGGGCGGGCCGCCGATCAGCCAGCCTTGCAATTGCTCAGCTACGCGCGCGGGCTGTTCGGCGTCGAGCGCATGCCAGCGCGGCAGCATACTGGTTTCGATCCAGCGCCAGCGCTGCTCGAACACCGCCATATTCGCCCCCGGCTCGAAGTCGTCGATCGTCTCGAGCTGGCCCGGGATGGGCGAAAGCACCCAGCCCGACATGCGCCGCCACAGGCGCTCGTTTCCATCGTACACCGCTGGCTGCAAAATGGTGCGCTGCTCGTAGTGCAGCAACCCGCGATTGCCGGCCCACACCAGCGCAGGCGTGCCGGTGCGGCGTCCGTCGTCGATCTGGCGCCAGGCGTGGTAGACGGCGCGCGGCACTTGGCCGGCGCGGAAGGCCCGGCGGATCTCGGGCAGGCCACCGCTCTCGTAGGCCATGTGCTGCCAGTAAATATCGTGGAAGACGGCCAGGTTGCCAACGCCGAGCGTATCGGCAATCGCCGCCACTTCGCGCCCAAACAGGTTGATCGCGGTGGACAGGCGCGACTGGTGCAGGTAGTGGGTCATATACATCCCGCGCCCCACCGCCGCCGACGTGAGCGCAGCCATGCCGGCCCACTTGTAGATCGCCGGATTGCGCAGGTACATCTCGGCGTAGGCCGCCGTGACAAACTCGTTGCGGCGCACCACGGCGGCGTGGCCGCCCAGCGGGCCAGGGTTATATTCAATGCGCCGGTTGGCGCGGGCCTGCCAGCGGTCGCGCAGGTCGGTGCTGTGAATGGCGTGTGCAGCGTGTGGGCTTATCATGGCGGGCTCCTGGCTTTCGTTCCGTTCTGGCACATACGACGGCCCGGCGCGTGGCGGGGTTACGCCCAGGCCCGGAAATCAGCCTTTTGGCGGAGCAGCCCGCGCCGCCGGCACTACGTGAAAAGTACCAGCCGCCAATCTCCCTTGATTCCTATTTCGTAGGCGCGGGTGGCGTGCTACAGTGTGTTTCTAACAATTTATTCGGAGGCATTCTTGACAACGTCCATCCCTTCCTCCTTCACCGCCGTTGCGGACCATGAGCGCCCAACGGTTCCTGGCCATGCCTTGCCCGCAGGGATGTGGCCCCCAGCCAACACGCTTGATTTGGTTGGCGAATCAGGTGAGTCGGTAGCGGCTTCCAAAGTTGCGGTGTATGCCCCGCCGCCCATTGTTCTTGCGCCGGCTGCGCCCAACCAGGCGCAGCTTGCCGAGCAGATTGTGCGCATGCTCGGTGGTGGCCGCAGCCCCGAAGAAGCGTGCCGCGTCCTCTGTGAGCAGCATGGCTATGCCTGGGAACATGCGCGTGATCTGGTGCAAGGGGTTGCGGCGCAGCAGCGCGTGCGAATTGCGCGGCGGCAGGCGCCGTTTCTGCTCTTCCTGGGTATTTCAACGCTGCTGGGCGGGCTGGCGCTGCTGGCCATGGGGCTGATGCGCCTGCGTGTGCTTGGCGCTGCCCCGGTTTCGCCAATCTACTTCCGCAACATGGTTGCCGCGCTGATCTCGGGGACGCTCATGGTGCTTGGCGCTGGCATTGGCCTGATTGAGGTGATTGGATCGCTGCGCAAGTAAAGCTTCAGCCCAGCCGCAGGCGCTGGCTCAAGCAGCGCGCCTGCGCTTGTAGCAGAAATCGCTACTCTGGCGCGCGAAACACCAGGCAGTAGCTGTGATCGTAGCCATAGGCGTAGTGGTCCCAGGCAATCACCACTTCGCCTTCAAAGGCAAGCACCTCCCCCACGGCGCGGGCGACATCCCAGGACAGCATGGTGGTGCCGCCCGGTCCTTTCAGGTTCGAAACCTCTAACAC
>LJCR01000109.1 GCA_001399705.1 Kouleothrix aurantiaca | reverse complement strand
TCGCCGAACTCGGTGCCGCTGGGGAAGGTATTCGAAACGAGCGGCTCCAGCGTCGGCGTGGGCGTGGTATCAAGGTCGAGCGTGATCAGGCGTTCTTCCTCGGTCACCTGGCCGCGCGTGCCACGCACCGTCACTTTCAGCGTATAGCCGCCTGGCGTGGCTTCGTTGCCGTTCGGGAAGCGATTGCCGTGCTCAGAGAAGATCCAGTTCGTGCAGTCAGCGCCATTGTCGCCGCCGCCAAAGGCGCAAAACTGCGCGCTGCCATCGGTCTGCTCGAACACCAGATTCGCATCGGGCCCAAAGAACTGAAACGTCACGCTCTCGATGCCATCGCCGTTATTTGGCCCAATTGCCGGGTCGTTTGCGGTGGTGACGAAGGGCAGCGAGTCGAATTGCTGGCCGTTGCCGGGGATGGTGTTCGAAACCAGCGGCTCAAGCGTGGGCGTAGGCAGTGCGTTTGAATCGAGCTGTTCGAGGGTGGGCGTGGGCTGATTGGGCACGGGGCTCGCTTCGGGCGGCACCGGGCTGTCTTGCGGCGCAGGCGTGGCTTCTGGCGTTGCAATGACCACGACGGTAATGAGCTGTGGCGCGGGCGTGGGCGCGCTGACCAGATCCGCGCCGCTGCACCCGGCCAGTGCAATCCCCCCCAGAGCCAGCACCAGTCCGAACATTCTCACACGCATGGCTTCTCCTTCCCACCCACTTATTGCGGCAGACGCGCCAGCGCTGCGCGGGCACTTTCCTGCCGGGGCCGGCAGGTGAAATCGATGATCTGGCGTTTCAGAAACAGGTCGCCCGGGTCGGCCAGGCCGGCGCTGATGCACTGCTGGTAGGCGTCGATTGCACCCTGGAACGACGCGCGAATGGCAGCAGTTTTTGCTTTTGTTCGCGCCAGCAATTGTGCGCGCTGGTGGGCCACCAGGCCGCGCGCCATCGCCGCAACGCCGCGTATGCGGTTCTGCTCGGCTGGCAAGAGCGGCGTGGCCGCATCCAGCTCGCCGTCGGCGCGGCCAAGCGCGGCGGCAGCGGCGGCGTTGTCGGGCGTAGCATGCGCCATAAGCGCTTCGGCCTGCAGGCGCAGGGTGAGCGCCAGCGCAGTATGCGCTTCGGCCTGGGCAAGGCGGTCCTTGCGTGCCTGCGCCGCCGCAATTGCGCGCGTGTAGGCGTCGAGCGCCTGGCCTAACTCATTGCTTTGCAGCCGCTCGGCGGGCGGGCGCGATTGGGCCAGGTGGAAATACACGCCGCCCAACCCGTTCAGCGCGCGGCCATACGTGCCGTTCAGCTCGACGGCGCGGGCAAAACCGGCGCGGGCGGCTTCCAGCTCGGCGGGCTTGTCGCTCGCGGGTGTGGCGGGGTCTTGCGCCAGCAAAAAATGCTCGCGCCCGATGAAGTAGTACACCACGTCGCCGCCATTTTCGGCGCTGGCCGCGCCATCTTGCGCTTGCAGGTAGGCTAGCGCCTCGTTGAACACGCCCAGCGCCTTGCCGATGTTGGACGCATAGTTGGGCGCGTCGGCCAGCTCGTAGCGCAGCCCGACCACCAGTTTCGCCACCAGCGTTGTGCGTATGCGCAGTGGGGCGTTCACCGAGCCCTGCACGTCTTGCAGTGGCAGAATCACTGTCAGCGGCCCGCCCAGCCGGTCGACGACGTTGAAGGTATCGGCCAGAAACGACGAGACCGCCATAAACAGCACCACCGTGCCGAGAATGACGCCGAGGTTGTTGGTGCGCATGCCCTGCCACTGCAGGCGCATGTCGTTGTAGTAGGAAAGAAAGAAGTTCAGCTGCTCGACGTTGGTGTTCACCAGCTCCAGCGTTTCGTGGATGGCCAGCTCGCGCAAGAGCGCGTCGAACTTGCGGCGCGCGAAGTCGGCGCGAAACGCGGTGGTGGAAACCGCCAGGCTGCGCAGCTCGGGCAGGCTGTCGAAAATGTCCGACAGGCCGGCGGCGAGGTGATCGAGCAGCTGCAGATCGTCGGGGCTCAGGTGCCCGTCGTTGATCTTATGCGTCAGGCTCGGCACCTGGCTGAGCAAGCCAGTGGTGCGGCGCTCGGCCTGCTGTGCTTCGGCGCGAAACGCCACCAGGTGCTCGATGCCGCGCATGATGCCGGCCCAGTAGGCGCTGTAGGCGCGGGCATCCAGCCCGAGCGGCCCGCCCACGTAGGCTACGCCGCGCCCGATCAGCGGGAAGTAGAGCATGGCGCTTTCGCCGCGCAGCAGGCACAGCTCGTCTTCCCACGACGAAACGTCGCCGGCGACCAGGGCGCTGGCTTCCTGCTCGGAGTGATGCGCAAAGCGCCGCACGCCATCATATTCGATCAGCATGTTTTCCATGAATGCCGAAAGCGTCTGGGCGTAATCGCGTTTGAGCTCGGCAGGCATCAGCAGCGTGCCATCGCGCGCGATTTTGCGGAAGGCGTAGATCACATAGCGGTCGAGGCGCAGGCTGTGCTCGGCTTGCCTGGGCGAATCGAACGCAATCGTGCGCGGCTGCTCGCCAATCTGCAGGGTGATCGTGCGGCCGACCGCGTCGAGAAACGCTTCCAGCACGCTCATCGCGATCGTCCACTGGTCGTGGGCGAGTGGCTGCTCACCGTGGGCCGGCAGCTCAAGGATCTGCTCGGTACATTCGATCAGCGAAATATCTTCGAAGGGCTGGTCGAGCATGATCTGCGCCAGGCCGTTGCGGGTCAGGCGGATGCGCGCCGACCAGCGCTGCCAGTGTTCGATATCGGCGCAGCCAAGCTGCTGCATGCGCCCACGCATGGTTGCGTCCCAGGCGATTTTATAGGTTGGGAAGAAGTGATTGAACATCAGGCGCGAGCGGAAGATGCGCAGCGTGTAGGCGTTTTGCTCTAAATCCTGCGTGGCGGTGTCGATGCCGAAGGGCGCGCTCGGGCGCAGGGTGCGCAGCGCGGCGGCAAAGGCCTCGGAGCCGCGCAGGTGGCGGAAGGCGTCGGCGTCGGCGGGCGCGACAAAGCTGCCAAGATTAATGACCAGCACCAGCCGCGCCGCGCCAGTCACACGCAGCGCCTCTTCGGGCAGGCGCGCGGGCGTGGCAGCTGCGTAGGTTGTAGCAGGTGCGCTGGTCATCGAAGATGTGGCTTTCGCTTGGGCGGTCGCTATCATTATACGCCTGTTCGGGCCGAACTGACAGACCGATATGTTACAAGTTGCCCGTGCCAACTCGCAAACCCGTCAACCTGCACAGGCGTATGCGATACGCCCCGCCTCCGTCAACCTGCAACCTTGCAACATTCAAACCCGCAACTTGCAAACCTGCAAACCTGTAACCCTGTCAACCTGCTAATATCCCTCGGGCGTCCGGTAGGTCAGGTCGTCGAAGCGCGTGGTCGCTGCATCAAAGCGCATTGGCACCACGCCAATCGGGCCGTTGCGGTGCTTGGCGATATGCAGCTCGGCAATGCCCTTCTTGTCGGTTTCCTTGTCGTACAGCTCTTCGCGGTAGATGAACATGACGATGTCGGCGTCCTGCTCGATCGAACCCGACTCTCTGAGGTCGCTGAGCATGGGCACGTGCGAGGTGCGGCCTTCCACCGCGCGCGAAAGCTGCGACAGCGCGATCACCGGCACGTTCAGCTCGCGCGCCAGCGCCTTGAGCCCGCGCGAGATCTCGCTGACTTCCTGCACGCGGTTTTCGCTGCGCTTGCCAGCCATGAGCTGCAGGTAGTCGATGATAATGATGTCGACGCCATACTGCGACTGCAGGCGGCGGGCTTTGCTGCGCACTTCCATGATGCTCTGGCCGGGCGTGTCTTCGATATAGATCGGCACCGCCGCCAGCCGCGCCATCGAGCTCATCACCACCTGCAGCTCGGTTTCACCGACGTGCCCGGTGCGCAGGCGGTGCGTGTCGATCCGCGAGTCCATCGCCAGCAAGCGCTGCACCAACTGGTCGCGGCTCATTTCCAGGCTGAAAATGCCGACGTTGCGCTGGTTGCGCAGCGCGATGTTGTAGGCCAGGCTGAGCACAAACGACGTATTATGCGCGCAAATGTCCTGCGCAATAAAGTTCGACCCTTCGGGCACAGTCAGGTCATACACCTGATGTTCACCCAGCGGTTCAATTGCAACGATCGGATCCCAGAAAATATCTGGGCTGGCAATTTGGGCCAGCGCCTGGTTGCCCAGTACATCGGCATAGCGGGCGAGACGCGTGCGCGGCACACTGCGCTGTGTATGTGGGTTGTAGCCGGCGTATTTGCCCGTTTTCACGGTTTCACCGCTGCGTCGCGCCAGTTCAGCAAACGATAGGCCCTGGCGCTGCAGTTCGTGGCGTACCAAGGTCCATGTTTCCGGCGGCGGGTGGCCAACATTGCTCAGGCGCTGCGGCAGGGTATAGGGATGGTCGGCAAAGCGCGCGGCTTTCTCGCCAATCCAGCCGATCTCGCGCTGGTAGCGTGCAACAGAATCTGGGTCAGTCATCTGCACGCGCCATGCGCCAGCCTTGGTTTGGTAGAGCCGCGCAATCAAACCGAAACGCACAAAGGCGTGGTGCAGGTCGGCGGCGAGGTGCTGCGAGGCGACGGTAAACTCAATGCGCGGAATGCCGCTCACCTGGTAGATCGAGCCGTCGCAGCTCATCAGCGCGCGCACAAACTCGGCCAGGTAGCGCTTGCTCCACATCCACACACAATCGGGGAAGCGCTTCTCGCGGGCAAGTTTGCCGCGCAGGCTCAGCTGCTCAAGCCAGACGTAGATCGGATTCGTCGTGGGGACGCCGCCGCGCCCTGGCCGCGACACTGCATAGGAAATGCCGTGCTGGCGGATGTGGCAGGTTGGGAATAGCTCGCCAATTGTACGCGTGAAGTCGTCGATGATCACCGGATCGGTGTTTGTAAATGCGGGCGATGAGCCCGTCAGGCTGCCTTCGGCAATGAAATACGCCAGCAGGCGCACCTGCGCGAGCGACCAGTCTTCGCGCTGGCCGAAGGCTGGCACGGCGCGTGGCACAGCGATCGCCTGGCCGGGCGCAAGCGCGCTCACTGGCCGCCAGCCGCTGGCGGTGAGCAGCGGGTGATTGCCTGTCACATCGAGCGTGCGTCCGCTCCAGGTGCGGACGCGAAAGCAGGGCTTCACACCACTGTCGATCCACGCGCCGATCAGCGCCGGCCGCACGCGCCCGAAAGCGTCGATCCCGTGGACGCTGGGCAGCTTGCGGCGCACGCATTCTTCGATGGTGATGCGCTCGCCACTCACAGGGTCGTCGATCAGCGTCCAGGCGGCCACGCACTTTCCCACGCTAGGCCGCGCAGCGAGAATGATCAGGTCGGACTGCTGCAGGCCGCCGGTGATCTCATCCAGGTCGCGGAAGCCGGTTGGCACGCCCACCACCTCGCCGCGATGCTCCTGCAGGTAGTTGATCTGCTCGTAGTAGTTGTCGATCACCTGGCTGATCGGCACAAAATCCTGGGTGGCGCGGCGCTGCGAGATGTCGAACAGCGTCTGCTCGGCCTTGTCGGGCGTGTCTTCCAGCTCGTCCTGCTCGTTGTAGCCCAGCGCGGCGATCTTGCCGCCGGCGTTGATCAGCTTGCGCAGCAGGGCGGTGCGCTCGATGATGCGCGCGTAGTACTCGACGTGATACGAGGTCGGCACGGTGTCGACGAGGTCGCTCAGGTAGGCCACGCCGCCGACCACATCGAGGCGGCTGCGCCGGCGCAGCTCCTCGGCCACGGTGCGGGTGTCGGGCGGGATGCGCGCATTGTAGCAGGCCAGCATCGCCTCGTAGATCTGGGCGTGCCGTTCCATATAGAAGAACTCGGACATGAGCCAGGGCGCCACTGCCACAATCGCCTCGCGATTCAGCAGAATAGAGCCCAGTGTCGCTTTTTCAGCTTCAAGGTTGTGCGGCAGCTCAGGGTGCGTCATATCCGTGCCTCTTGGAATTATGCCCAATGTCTACGCAGCTCATTGACAACTCTTCCCCAAAGTTATCCACATGCCCCATAGACGCGATAATGTGCCACACCGCGCCGTGGGTGTGACACATTATCGCATGTCTGTGCTATGAATTGGTCGGTTTGCAGGTTACAGGTTTGAATGCTTGATTGTTGGTTTGCAGGTTACGGGTTGGAATGTTTGCAGGTTGCTGTTCTACGAATGTAGCGCCGTGAACCTGCTACCTATAACTTGCTAACCTGCAACCTGCAACGCGAAGGCGTATACAATACGCCCCGCCCGATACGCTCTGGCTTACTCAGCCGCTTCAGGGTCGGCGGGCAGCTCAAGCGAGCCGGCCTCGCCCTCAACAACGACATTCAGCACCGGCTCAAGGCCCGCCATGAGCTGAACCTTGATCGGGTAGATGCCAATGCGCTTGATCGGCTCATCGAGGTCGATGCGGCGGCGATCAACTTCCACGCCCGTCTGCTGCTGGAGCTTCTCGGCAATGTCGGAGCTGGTGACCGAGCCATACAGCCGGTCGAGCTCGCCGACGCGTGCGACGAAGCGCAGCGTCTGGCCGGAAATGCGCGCGGCCAGCGCCTCGGCGTCCTTGCGGGCCGCCTGCACGCGCTTCTGGTTGGCGGCAATGCGCTCTTCGGCCTGCTTGACCTGGCCACGGGTGGCCAGCACGGCGAAGCCTTTGGGCAGCAGGAAGTTGCGGCCATAGCCGCCCGACACTTCCTTGACCTCGCCAGCCTTGCCCAGTTTCTCAACGTCCTGCGTCAGCAGGACCTTCATCTTGGTTCCCATTGGTGTGAAATTCCTTCATCAACCCACGACGTAACGGCAATGCCGCTACCGGCTCAGAGGGATAGCAGCCACAGTGGCTGCGCGAATGACAGCGCGGGCTATGATACCACAGGCGCGGGCGCCGCGCAACGCCATTTGTTCAACCGCAGCACTTCGACTATACTACCCGGCGCGTATAAATGCGCCAGATTCATAACATCATCACGAGGAACAGATCGCGCTATGGTACACCGCTTGCGTGTTGCGACGGCGCTTGCCGGGCTGCTTATGGTGCTGGCCGCGTGCGCCAGCCCCCAGGCCCAGGCAACCGCGCCACAACCCACCCGCGCGGGCAGCGCTGCCCCAACCGCCGCCCCAACGA
>LJCR01001088.1 GCA_001399705.1 Kouleothrix aurantiaca | reverse complement strand
CCTCACACAGTGGCTGGAGGATGTGGCCTACGTCGGCCTACGCACCCGCACCGCCGACTACTACAAGTCGCTCCTCAAGCGGTATGTCATCCCCGCCATCGGGAAGGTCACTCTGAAGGACCTCAATCACCAGCACGTCCAGCGTATGATAAACGGCCTGCCGAAGACGCTCTCGCCCCGGTCGGTGCGCAATATTCGCGCGGTCCTGCGCCGGGCACTCAACAACGCGCTCACTTGGCGGCTCGTGACCTACAACGCGGCCACCGGTATTGCGATGCCCAAGGTGGAGAAGTACCAGGCGCGCATCCCCACTGAGGCCGAGGCCCTCGCGTTCCGGGCGGCCATCGCTGGCACCCGCCTCGAACCGCTGTACCTCATTGCGATGTTCCTGGGGCTGCGGCGCGGCGAGCTGCTGGGTCTGCTGAAGGAAGACATCGACCTCGACCGCCAGGAGCTGCACGTCACCGGGCCGGTCCAACTCATCCGGGGGAAAATCGAGCGGGTGACGCTGAAGACCGAGGCATCCCGCCGCACGCTGCCCATCCCTGATGTGCTCCTCCCGGCAATCATACGGGCGCTGGCGGACCAACCAGACAATCCACTGCTGTTCCCATCTGAAGTGGGCACTCCCATCCTGCCCCGCAACCTCGTGCGCCACTTCAAAGAGACGTTGACGCGAGCGGAACTGCCTGATACAATACGCCTGCACGACTTGCGGCACTTCGCTGCGACGACCTTGTTGGCAAATGGCGCGGATATTTCGACGGCGCAGGCAGTGCTGGGCCACGCGGACGCGAGTATTACTCTTAATTTTTACGCCCACGCAATGCCGAACCGGACGAAGAATGTGGTCAACGATGTGGTCAACAAGGTTTTCGGGGAACAGCCAGAGCCGAAAAAGCGCACTAGAAAGCCCAAGGCCCGGTAGCTCAGTGGATTAGAGCACCAGTCTTCGGAACTGAATTGATAGAGCAGTCGAGCGGCTTCCGCAGCACTACAATGCGGAAACCGCTCTTTCTTTAGGAGCCACATTTGTGACCACAATGGGGGTCATTGCGGTCAGATTGTGGTCAAACTGCGGTCAACTACGCGGCTCGGCAGCCCCGTCCTGGTGCGGTAAACGGCCCGCCGGCCTTCTTCCGGCGCTCGCCCCTGACGACCTGGCCGACCCACTCCTGCGTGGCCCCGTAGCGCTGGGCCAAGCCCTTCTGCGTGAGCGCACCGGCGGCGTACAGCTCGCGCATCTGGCGGATGTCGGCGTCGGTGTGCTTCGACTGGGGGTGCGTCTCGCCGAGAAGACCGCGCCCGCGCTCCCACATATCGGCGACGTTATCCGCCTGCGAGCCGTCCACGATGTGATAGGGATTGCAGCAGCCAGGGTTATCGCAGGTATGCCGCGCGACCTCCGGCCACCTGCGGAAGCGGACATAGAAGGCGATGCGGTGCGCGCCGAGAACCGTCCCAGCCGCGCCCATCTGCCCGTAGCCGAACTTCGTCTTGCTGGCTTTCCACTCCCAGCACTCGTCCTCGCTGCGGCGGTCTACCTTCTTCCAGAAGCGCTCGATTTCCTTGTCGGTCAGCTTCAACGGTTCTCCTCCAGTATGCGGCGCAGCTCGGCGACGGGGTGCCCTTCAGGGATTGGAAACGCCCCTTTCCAGCCGCCCTCCAGAACGGGCAGCACATCCCACCCAGCGGCGCACAGCTCCTCGATGTAGTCCGCCTGGCTGCGCACCGCCTGAAGCGCGGACGACAGCTCGGCGGCCAGTCGGTCGCTGAAGGCGCGCATCCGCTCGATGGTCTCGTCCTGCCGGCGTAGGGTTTCCTCCAGGGCGACCAGACCGCCCCGGAGTAGTCCGCTTTCGGTCACCCGCGCCAGCTCACCGTCACTGTAGGTGCTGGCTGGCTTCCGCGTTATGTCACTCACCGCAGTTCCTCCATCAGGCTAACGCCCTGCTGACCCTTCCAGTAGGCGGCCTGCGCCTGGCGGTAATAGTCGGCAATGGTCATTGTGAACAGGTCGCCCGGCAGGCTGCCATCCATCCGCAGGTGGCAGTAGTTCTTCAGCAGTGGCACCTCCAGCTCGGTGGCATCGCTCATACGCGCCTCAACGGCGGCGACCTCGGCGGCGCTGAGCGGTCGGCCCAGGTTGGCGCTCTCGCGGGCGAGCACGCGCGGGAAGCGGACATCGTAGGGAACGTCGAGCAGGACCACCATAAAGC
>LJCR01001089.1 GCA_001399705.1 Kouleothrix aurantiaca | reverse complement strand
CGCCTGCTCCAGCACATCGGCCCCTACGACATGGTCGTCGGCGAGCGCAACCGCGGCGGGCAGCAGAACACGCTGCGCTGGCTGGGCAACACCGCGCTCAACCGCTTCGGCACCTACCTCGTCGGCCTGGAAATGCGCGACCTGACCTCGGGCTTTCGCGCGTTTCGCCGCCCGGTGATGATGGAATTCCTGCATCTGCTGCCCAACCGCTTTTCCTGGTCCACCACCAGCGCCATGGCGTTTGCCAAGGCCGGCTACCACATCCGCTTCGAGCCGATTGAGATGCGCAAGCGCCAGGCCGGGCACAGCACCCAGAAGCTCATGCGCAACGGCGTGCGCTTTGGCCTGATCATCCTGCGCATCGTCACGCTGTTTAACCCGCTGCGGGTGTTCTTCCCAATCTTTCTCGCGCTTGAGTTTTTGGCGCTGGCGGCCTACTTCTGGTCTATCGCCAACGGCGACCGCTGGCTGCACATTCCGCAGTCCACCGGCATCTTTTTTCTTGGCGGCATCATCATCTTCCTGTTCGGCCTGATCGCCGAGCAGATCGCCAGCCTGCGCTTCAAGGGACCCGAATAATGAATAAATACGCCCGCTGGGCCATTCGCCTGATCGGCCCGGCGCTGCTGATCATCTTCCTGTGGCGCAGCGATTTCAGCCAGCTCGCCGCCGGCCTGAGCCAGACCCGCATCCTGCCGCTGCTGCTCTCGCTGGCGCTGTTCCTGCCCTTTGTGGCGATCAAGGCCTGGCGCTGGAACGCGCTCATGACCGAGCTGGGCATGCAGCCGCCCACGCTGCGCACGTCCATGGCGCTGTATATGATCGGCCTCTACCTCGGCGGCACCACGCCCGGCCAGTCCGGCGATTTCATCAAGGCGTGGTATCTGCGCGAGCGCGGCCAGGCTCTTGCCCCGGCGCTGTTCAGCATTGTGCTCGACCGGCTGTTCGATTTTGTGATTATGGCGCTGCTGGCGCTGCTCTCGCTGGTCGCCTTTCTCGACATCCTGCCGCAGTCGGCGCAGATCGCCACGGTTGCGTTTGCCGTGATCGTGTTTCTTGCCACGCCCGCGCTGATGGCGCGCGGCCCGCGCGAGTGGCTGTTTGGCATTTTGGCGCGCATCGCCCCGGCGCGCATCCGCCCCGCGCTCGAACGCTGGCGCGGCCAGTTTTCCGAGCTAAGCCTGCGCCCCGCGCCGGCCGCCAAGCTCATGCTGGCCTCGGTGCTCTCGGCCACCTCGACCATGCTGCGCATCTATCTGCTGTTTCAGGCGCTGCCGCTGGAGCGCGTGTCCGTGCTGACGATCGTATCGTCCACCGCGCTGATCGCCATACTCCAGGCGCTGCCGATCAGCTTCTCGGGCATTGGCGTGCGCGACGCAATCCTGATCGCGGTGCTGGCGCGCTACGGCTACCCGTCCGAGCTGGCGCTGATCCTGTCCGCGCTGTTTCTGCTGCTCAATATCGAGCATATCATCCTGGGCTTTCTGGTGTCGCTGCGCTACCCGCTTGGCACGCCGCCCAGCGCCGCCGCCGAGCCAGCCGACCCGGCGAGGAGCTATGGCCAAGGGCCAAATAATTGAGCCACAGAGACACCGAGATCACCAAGCAAGAAAGCCAAACTCAGTGCCCTCTGTGCGCTCTGTGGCTCAACTGATCTGCGCTTCGCTATAGGCCGATTGATTGTGTGAGAAAGAGCGTGATGACCCGGCTGAAAATCGTACTGATAGGCTGCCTGCTTGCCACTCTGGCGCTGGCCGCCTGCGCGGGCAATCGCCCCGGCTATGCCACCGACACACAGGTTGTGGATGGCCTGACCTTCGCGCTGGAGCGCCCCAGCAGCATCACGCCGCTGCAGGACTACGAGCTGACCCTTACGCTCAGCGACGGCGCCGGCAAGCCACTCGACGGCGCAATCGTATTTCTGGAGCAGGACATGCCGGGCATGCCCATGGGCTCGACCCAGCCGCTCGGCGAGCCGCTTGGCAGCGGGAAATACCGCATCAAGGGCGTATTCACCATGGACGGCAAGTGGATTTTGAAGATACACGCCACTGTCGCCGGGCAGGATCATGTCGCCAGCTTCGAGCAGGTCGTCAGCCCACAGCAATAACCAACGGAGAAGCGCATCGGGGTGGTTTTGTGCCTCCCAATGCGCTTGCTGTTTTTTTACCTGGCGAAGTTGCTTTGCTGTTTGGCAAACGCTTCAGAAAGCCAAGAAT
>LJCR01001087.1 GCA_001399705.1 Kouleothrix aurantiaca | reverse complement strand
CGCGCCACCCGCGTTGCGAGATACCATATAACCACCAAGGCACGCAGAGAAAAATCTTCTTTGTGTGAACTTTTCCGCGCGATGCGCGGAAAAGTTCACACAACTTAATCGAAAATACCTTGCTGCCGAACTTCCTGAGCGAAGTCGAAGGGCAGGCTAAAAACGCATAACGTGCTGCCGCAGACTAAAAAAGCAGAACTGCTGCCCCAGGCCATACAATAATGGAAACAGAACAAACTCAGGCGCATATTCTCGTGATCGACGACGAGCCAGCCATCCGTCGTTTCCTGCGTGCGACGCTTGCCGGGCACGGCTATACCCTGCTCGAAGCCGCAACCGCGCAGGCGGGCATTGCGCTGGCCGCCGAGCGCCAGCCCGACGTTATTCTGCTCGACCTCGGCCTGCCCGATCTCGACGGGCTCGACGTCACCAAGCAACTGCGCGAGTGGACCAGCACGCCGATCATTGTGCTTTCGGCGCGCGGGCAGGAGCACGACAAAGTTGCCGCGCTCGAAGCCGGCGCAGACGATTACCTCACCAAGCCCTTTGGCCTGGCCGAGCTGATGGCGCGCATCAAAGTGGCGCTGCGCCACGCCGCCCGCAGCGCCCAGCCCTCCGGCGAAAGCGTGTTTGCGGTTGGCAGCCTGCGCGTCGATCTGAGCCGGCGGCTGGTGCAGGTAAATGGCGCCGAGGTGCATCTTTCGCCAATCGAGTACAAGCTGCTCGCCACGCTCATTCGCCACGCCGGCAAGGTTATTACGCACCAGCAATTGCTGCGCGAGGTCTGGGGGCCGGGCTACGGCGAAGAAGCGCACTACCTGCGCGTGTACATGGGCCAGCTGCGCCACAAGCTCGAAGCGACGCCCGCCCGCCCGCGCTACCTGCTCACCGAGCCGGGCGTTGGCTACCGCTTGCAGGTGGAGTAGCGCGCAGCGCGGGAAATGATAGTGAACGCGCATCCTGCGTAGCGTGCAGCGCGGGAAATGATAGTGATGCGCTTCCTGAGTAGCGCGTATCGAAGGGTGCGCTTTTTAAATGTGAACGCGCATCCTGCGTAGCGTGCAGCGCGGGAAATGATAGTGATGCGCATCCTGAGTAGCGCGCAGCGCGTATCGAAGGGTGCGCTTTTTAAATGTGAACGCGCATCCTGCGTAGCGCGCAGCGCGGGAAATGATAGTGATGCGCTTCCTGAGTAGCGCGAAGCGCGTATCGAAGGGTGCGCGTTCCTAATGACACACTACAACGCATAGCGTCCTATCATTCCTGCTTCGCCATCTCACGCGCCAGCCCCAGAAAGAAATCCAGCGCGGCGGGGTTGCGCAGCGAGCCGGCGCTCAGCGCGACTTCGGGGGCGTGGCCCAGCAGAATGCGCCGAATCGGCACTTCCAGCTTCTTTCCGCTCAGCGTATACGGCACCTCACGAATCGCAAAGATCGCGTCGGGCACGTGGCGCGGCGAAATCTCGCGCCGCAGCGTTTGCCGAATGCGGTCCTGGAGCGCATCATCCAGCGCCACACCCTCGCGCAGCACCACGAATAGCGGCATGTACGACTCGCGGCCCAGCAGCTCCAAATCGACAATCAGGCTATCTACGATCTCAGGGATCGACTCGACGGCGCGGTAGATTTCGCTCGTGCCCATGCGAATGCCCTGCCGGTTGATCGTCGAATCCGAGCGCCCGCAGATCACGCAGCCGCCGCGCGCATTGATCTTGATCCAGTCACCATGCCGCCACACGCCGGGGTACATGTCGAAGTAGCTCGCCAGGTAGCGCGCGTCGCCGGGGTCGTTCCAGAAAAACAGTGGCATCGACGGCATGGGCGCGGTGATCACCAGCTCGCCCACTTCATCCAGCAGCGGGCGGCCATCGGGGTCGAACGACTCGACATGCGCTCCGAGCGACGCGCCCTGAATTTCGCCCGCGTAGATCGGCTGGATGCGCGCCCCGCCCACAAACGCCGTGCACACGTCCGTGCCGCCGCTCAGCGATTCCAGCGCCAGGCGCGGGTTGATGTGCTCGTAGATCCACGCAAACCCACTCGACGCCAGCGGCGAGCCGGTCGAACCCAGCGCGCGGATGGCGCTGAGGTCATAGCGCTCGTTCGGGCGAATTTCCGCCTTCATGCAAGCCGCGATAAATGCCGCCGAGGTGCCGAAGTAGGTCGCCCCGGCGCGCGCGGCCAGATCCCACAGCGCGTTCATGTCGGGCCAGGCCGGGCT
>LJCR01001086.1 GCA_001399705.1 Kouleothrix aurantiaca | reverse complement strand
CGTTCACCCAGTGCAGCACGCTTTCCTTCAGCTCGAATGGCCCGGCCACAATCCCAACTTTGGTTTCAAGAAGGGTGAAATACGCCTCGGCCAGCGGCGAGTTTGCAATCAGCAGCGCCAGGATGGTCATGCCCAGCAGGATGATCCCGCTCGATTGTTCCTGCTGAATAAATTCCTGCATCGGCCGCAAAATCCGCGCGATCGGCGTCGTGCTCCAGTGGCTGGCGAGCATCGGTTGTTTCTGTGCCATCGTCATTCCTTTCGTCGTCCCACCCCTTCCAGCGCACCCGAAATGCGGGCAACAAAAAAGAGGCAGCACAAACAATGTGTCAGCCTCCACCATTTCGGGGAACGGGCCCCGAAACCCTTTTTACTTGATGCTATCGCCACTGATGCGGGCGCCACTGCCCGAGCCGTATCATACCCGCAAATGCGCGGTTCGGCAAGCTGATGCTAGCCTTCTTTCTTTTCGCCAGGCGCTTTCGTGCCTTTGCTCTTCTTCTGGCTGGTGAAATAGGTCAGCGCCGCGATCACCAGCGCCACCGCCGCGCCATAGCCCAGCAGCTCGCGCTGGCCATCCCACGAGATCAGCTGGCCGAGGAACAGCACCGCCATCACCACCACGACCACGCCAATCAGCTTTTCCTTCAGGTCGTCGAGCGTGTGGATCTCAAGCCATTCCGGCAGCGGCAGCTGGTCGTCGATAAATAGCTCGTACAGGCCCACCGCGATCACATACAGCACCGTGGCCAGCAGAAACAGATCGACCATCTCGATCGCGCCGAGCAGCAGCGCCTTGCTGCCTTTGCCACCTGCGCCCGCGAACAGGCCAGCGATCAGCTTGTAGGTTTCGGCCGCGCCATAGATCAGCAGCGCCGTGCCAATCAGGAAGATCGCGATCACGGCGATGATGATCAGGAAGCGGCTGGCAGAAATAATGCGTCGTGCCATAGTGTGTGATGATAAAACATCCACAGATTACGCAGATTTCTCAGATTAGGGCGCGAAGGAGTTCAATCTGTGGCATCTGCGTAATCTGTGGAGCATAGCAAAAGAAAACCGTTAGTGCGTCATCAAGAAAGCGATGCGAAAATCATGGAAGAGTTTATGCATTGTAATGACTAAACCCTATCCCCTATTCCCTAACCCCTGCGCTGAAAGCGCACTAGGTCGTGTGGAAGCTGGACTGGTGTTCGGCCTCGTAGGCGGCGATTGCGTCGTCTTCGCCCAGCAAAAAGCCCATCTGGTCGATGCCGTTCAGCAGGCAGTGCTTGGCGAACGACTCGATTGGGAAGCCGACGCTTTGCCCGCCCGGCAGGATGAGCTTCTGGTTCGCCAGGTCGACCGTGAGCGTGGTTTCGGGGTCTTCTTCGCACATGCTGACGAGCTGGTAGTAGGTTTCCTGATCGACTTGGATGGGCAGCAGGCCGTTTTTCAGCGAGTTGTTGCGAAAAATGTCGGCAAAGTGCGTGCTGACCACGGCCTTGAAGCCGTAGCCCTGCAGCGCCCACGGCGCGTGCTCGCGCGACGATCCGCAGCCGAAGTTGTCGCCGGCCACCAGCACCTGCGCGCCCTGCACCTCGGGCCGGTTCAGCACAAAGTCGTCTTTTGGCGTGCCGTCGGCGTTGTAGCGCCACGAGTAGAACAAGCCCTCGCCCAGCCCCGATTTGTCGGTGACCTTCAGGTAGCGCGCGGGAATGATCTGGTCGGTGTCGATGTCGTTGATCGGCACGGCCACGGCCTTGGCGGCAAACGTTTTGATTGGGTCCATTATATCCTCTCGCTCTCGTTAGCTGTTCAGCAGCTCGCGCGGGTCGGTGATCGCGCCGTTGATCGCAGTCGCAGCCGCCGTGATCGGGCTGGCCAGGAAGGTGCGCGCGCCCGGGCCTTGCCGCCCTTCGAAGTTGCGGTTGCTGGTGCTGACCGCATACTTGCCGGCCGGCACTTTGTCGTCGTTCATCGCCAGGCAGGCGCTGCAGCCGGCTTCGCGCCACTCCGCGCCGGCCGCCTTGAAGATCTCGTCGAGACCTTCTTCCTCGGCCTGGCGCTTCACGCGCTGCGAGCCGGGCACAACCATCATGCGCACGTTCGGGGCGACTTTGTGGCCCTTCAGCACGCCCGCGGCCAGCCGCAGATCCGAGATGCGTGAGTTGGTGCAGCTGCCGAGGAAGACCATGTCGATCTGCTTGCCGATCAGCGGCTGGCCGGGCTGCAGATCCATGT
>LJCR01001085.1 GCA_001399705.1 Kouleothrix aurantiaca | reverse complement strand
CTATCTACCAGATGGTCAGCCTGCTGCGGCGCGCGCTGCGAAGCTGGCAGAAGTTCAAGGGCAGCCGCCTGGAAAGCGCGCTCGAGATCATTGAGGAGGAAATGGCGTGTCTACCACAGCTCGACTACTAGCAGCCGACCAGCGGCGCGCAATTTTCGATGGGCTGCGCCGCTTCATGGACGCGCCGGCCTGGCTTGGGCCAGCTGGCCACGCCGATACTGTACGCGCCGCGCTATCCGCAACACCCGCTTTTGCCGATGGCAGCACGCAGATCCGCAAGTTCAGCGTCAAGCGCATGCGTTTGAAGAAGGGCCAGGACGGCTGGACCGGCCAGTACGAGATCGTTGTGCAGGGGCCGGGCGACGCCGAGCCGCGCACCAGCCTGCTGGCCGGCCGCCTGGTGCCGCCGGGCTTCGCCGAGCCAGCGATCGCTGAGCCAACCGCATCGTTCAGCAGCCCGGGCTGGCATGTCTACCTGCCGGCGCTGCGCCTTGAGCTGCAGCACCAGCCCGCAGACCCGGCGCTGCCGGCGCTGCCGCTGCTGACCGACCCGGCCCAGGCGCGCGAGCTGCTCGAAAATGGTGTGCGCGCCTGCTCGCCCAACTATGCCGACATCAGCATCGCCGGTGTGACCATCCGCCACCTGCGCTACAAGCCGGGCAGCCGCGCCACCGTCGTCTACGACGTCGAGTACGCGCCCGAGCACGCCGGGCGTGGCTGGCCGCCAATTATGGTTGCCAAGACGTACAGCGGCAGCAAGGGCAAAAACGCCTATGAGGGTATGGCCGCGCTGTGGAATTCCGGCCTTTCCAAAGGCGACGTTGTGACGCTGGCCGAGCCGCTGGCCTACCTGCCCGAGCACAAGGTGCTCGTACCGGGTCCGATCTACGAAGACCAGACGCTGGAAGATCTGCTCAGGTCGGCCGTTGCCGCCAACACGCCCGCCACGCTGGGCGAGCTTGAGCGCTTCATGAATAAAACCGCCGACGCCCTGGCCGCGCTGCACACATCGGGCGTGCGCTATGGCGAAACGATTACCTGGGAAGACGAGCTGGCCGAAGTGCGCGAGGTGATTGCCCGCCTGGCCGGCATGGTGCCCGAGCTGGCCGACGCAGCCGAGCCGCTTCTGCAGCATCTAGAAGCTGTAGCCGCCGTCGCGCCGCCCGACCCGATCTTGCCGGCGCATCGCGCGTTCCGGCCGGCGCAGGTGCTGCTGTTCAACGACACAATTGGCTTTATCGACTTCGACGGCTTTGGCCAGTCCGAGCCGGCGCTCGACCTGTCGCGCTACACGCGCAAAACCCGCGCGCTGGGCATGGATGCCGCCAAAGTCGACCCGAACAGCCCGGAAGGCGCGGCCCGCCAGCAGCAGATGGAAGCGATCTGCGAAAGCTTCTTGCAGCGCTACGAAAGCCACACGCCGGCCTCGCGCCAGCGTATCGCGCTGTGGGAAACGCTCGATCTGCTCACGCTGGTGCTGTACTGCTGGACCAAGATCGAACCCGAGCGCCTGCCCGCGAACATGGCGCTGCTTGAACGCCACCTTGAGGTAAGCGGTTTACTGAACAGCTAACGAGCCGTGCTTGCCCGCAGCAGCCTGCCCGTGAAGGAGCATTCTATGGCATCCTCATCCCGTACCCTTGACGGCCTGCCTGCCTCGCCCACGATTGAGGGCCTCCATGCGCTGGCGGCCCTGCCCGGCTGGCTGCTCGCCCCGCTGCAGGCCAAGCCCGTGGCCGCCGCGCTGCGCGCTGCCGTGCCCGAATTCGCCAGTGGCGCGCTGGAGCTGAAAAGCTGCAAGATCAAGCGCATGCTGCTGAAGGACGATGGCCGCTGGGCTGGTACGTATGCGCTCAGCACCGCAGGGCCGCAGGGCACGCAGTCGGTGGCGCTGCGCGGCACTTTCACCCCACCCGCTCTGCGCGGCGAGCCTGCGCTGGCAGAAGCGCCAACCACACCGTTCGCGGCCAATGGCTGGCGTCTGGAGCTGCCTGAACTCGGCCTGTCGCTGGTGCCCGAGCCGCCCGAGAGCGAGCTGGCTGCCATGCCGCTCCTGACCGACGCTGAAGCCTCGCGCGCCATGCTCGAAGCCGGCATCCGCGCATCCACCCACCCCGACATGCAAATCGTGAGCAGCCGCCCCGAGGTGCTGAGCTACAAGCCCGGCAGCCGCTGCACGCTGCGCTACCATCTTTCCTACCCGGCTGAACAGGCCGCGCGTGGC
>LJCR01001081.1 GCA_001399705.1 Kouleothrix aurantiaca | reverse complement strand
GCTCGATCAGTTCGCGACGAGACAGGCCACGCGCGTGGGCGGCCAGGACGCGCTCGCGCAAATCGGTTGAATATGCTTTCATGCTGCTGATCGTACCACATGATCCATATCTTTGCACTTAGCTATAGGGAATGAGTCGGGCAGAGATCAAGATTTGCGCAGCGTGGCGCTGGGCGAACAGTGGCTAACTTGTATAGAAAGTGTTTGCACTTGTTCTACCGCAGTATAGCATGAGTAATTAGTACTTGGGCGTAAAAAATTCGTATAGTTAAGACCTTGTTTTGTCCATCGCCAATAGTAGTAAATCTTTCGTTTTGGTCTTTATTGCTGAGCTTTTTAGAGCGCTGGAGCCAATACAGAGTCGTAAAAAGCTCCACCTTTCGACCGATTTCAACTAACGTTACTTACGGTATTATGCTCGTGGAAGGGCGATGGTACGGATGGAAAAGTATGGCCTTGTTCACAGCCGCCGACGCCGTTGAGCTGTACGAAATTGTTCGCCAGCATTATGCAGCGCTGAGCGAGGCGCTTGGCCTGCCGCCCGCTACGCCAGCCGGCTCGGCCAGCCCGCTGCGCCGCGACATCCAGCTACTGATTGACGTCGCCAACGGCCTCCATTCCCGCACCGACGAGCAGGTGCACCAAACCGAGCAGGCACTGCTGCGCGTGCGCACCCTGCTGCTCGCCAATGCGCTCGGGGCGCCTGCGGCGCTGCCGGAAGCCTTCTGGCACACCAAAGCGGGCTTGCTCGTCTCGCGGGCGAGCTGGTGGGTGTGGATGGATGACCTGATTACGATCAGCAACGCTGCGGCGCTGGCCTTTGGCACCAACACCCAGGCCAACCGCATGCGCATCGCGCGCGCAATCGACAGCGGCATGCTCGACTGGTTGCCCGACCCGAGCGTCGCGAACCGCCAGCACAACCGGCGCGTGCGGCGCTCGCAGGTGGAGTGGCTGGCCGAAATGCGCCAGCTGCCCGGAAGCGACTAACGCACCATACGAATAGCCACAAGCAAAAACAATTGAGCCACAGAGCGCACAGAGTTCACTGAGGATGATAGTCAAAAGCTCGGAGTCCTTGGTGTTCTTTGTGGCTCAATAGAAATCGCAAACAGAGGATTATCATGACTGATTTTCTTGCGGCGCTGCCAGCCGAGGTGCAGTCGCGCGTCGCGCAGGTGCTCGCCGCCGCGTTCCCCGGCGCGCAGCCCGATACGCTTGAAGCACTGGACGGCGGCCTTTCCGGCTCACCGATGTATAAGCTTGTTGTTGGCGGGCGGCCGTATGTGCTGCGCGTGATGCTGAAGCGCAGCCTGCTCGACGACCCGGTGCGGCAACTTGCTTGCATGCAGATCGCTTCAGAACGCGTAATCGCGCCGCACGTGGCTTTCGCCAGCACCGAGCTGGCCGCCAGCATCAGCGACTATGTTGCGCACCAGCCCGGCCAGTTCAACCTGCGCCAGAATCCCGACCAGATCGCAGAATTTGGCGATCTGCTGCGCCACCTGCACAGCGGGCCGGACTTTCCGCCCTTTCTTAGCCCGTTCGATATGATTCACGGCGGACTAGATCACCTGGCCCAACACGGCGTGCGCCTGCCGCGCATGACGCAAACCGTGCTGGCGCAGCTCCAGCCGGTGCAGCAGGCGCTGGGGCCACACCTCGTTGCGGTGCCCTGCCACAACGACCTCAACCCCGGCAATGTGCTCTACGATGGCACGCGCCCCTGGCTGGTCGACTGGGAGGCCGCCGGCATGGGCGAGCCGATGTTCGACCTGGCCGGCGCGATTCACTGGTTTATGCTGGGCGCAGAACACGAGGCCGCGTTTCTGCAAGCGTACTTTCAGCGCGCGCCCACCGCGCACGAGCAGGCCAAGCTCACGCTGGCCAAGCACGTCTCGTGGTGGATGTATGCCATAACCTTCTTGCTGGTGTGTTTGCAGAGCGCCGGGCCGGGCAGCATTGCGCCGGGCGAGCCGGAAGAAGCGCCGAGTTTTGCCGCAACCATGGCGGCAGTCGGGCGGGGCGAGCTGCGCATGGGCGACCCAGCCACGCAGCAGCGCATGAGCCTGGCGATAGCCCGGCAATCGTTTGAGGCGATGCAGGGGCCAGCGTTTGGCGCGGCGCTGGCGCAGCTGCGCAGGGCATAAAATACTCTGGCGC
This sequence comes from Kouleothrix aurantiaca, assembly GCA_001399705.1. Lineage (GTDB taxonomy): Bacteria > Chloroflexota > Chloroflexia > Chloroflexales > Roseiflexaceae > Kouleothrix > Kouleothrix aurantiaca. The sequence continues at coordinate 65 of LJCR01001081.1, read as the reverse complement.
GCTGTTCAGCGAAACCAAACAGCGCGCCAGAAAATGAGCATGAAACATAGCCGTGTGTGGCAAAC
>LJCR01001082.1 GCA_001399705.1 Kouleothrix aurantiaca | reverse complement strand
ACTCGCGGCCGCGCCAGGCGATCGAGCATGTGCGGGGGTGGGTGCGCGGCGAAGCCACCATGACGCAGTCGCGCGCAGCGGGCGGCCACGCTATGGGTGCCGCGCGCGTGCTGAGCGGCGCGGCCCGGAACGCAGCGTTTGCCGCCGGTCAGGCCGGCGTGGTGGCGCATGTCGCCGCGCATGAGCTTGGCGCTGCGGCCTATGCAATCCGCGCCGCGCGCGACGCCGCACCCAGAGGTGAAGGTGAGAGCGCCGGCCGGCTTGAGTGCCGCTGGCAGCGCGAACAGCTTCCCGATGCGATTCGTGAGCTTGTGCTGGACGATCAGCGCCTGCGCAACGCGATCTGCTGGTCGGTGTTTGAGTGCTGAGAGGCGGCTGCTTGCACTGTACAATATGAGGGCAAGCTCAATTGAAGTGAATGCAAGAGTGGCTTTGCTGCTCTTGCATTCTTTTTGCAAGGAATTATTCGACTATTGGTGGATATTCCTCGTCAGAATCAGCGATGTCAACTTTATCGTAGACATCATCAAGCAGCATGGTGCAATCGATAGCTTTTACGAAAAGCACAGCGTCTTTCCCCGAATATGTTTTGAGTAGCCAAGTGCCATTGTTTTGATTTGTGTAGTGATCGATATGATAATCGTCCTGCGAAACGAGCAGATATTCCTGCAAGCTGTTGACGGTGCGATAATTCTGAAATTTTTTGCCACGATCGTAGCGCTCGGTAGAAGGAGAAAGTATTTCGATGACGACGATTGGGTCGAGCAGGGTATCTTGTTTTGAATCATCGAACTGCGGCATACCGCAAACAATGCTGACATCTGGATATGTATATAAGCCAGTTTTGGGGATTTTGAGGCGCATGTCGCTTGGATATACTTTGCACGCACGTTTCCGCAGTTGCGTGCCAAGGCTCATCACAATATTCGTGAGAATCAGGTTATGCGCCTCGCTGCTGCCAGTCAGGGCAAATATTTCGCCACGGTAATATTCGTGCTTTAGCACGCCACTGCGCTGAAGATCAAGGTATTCTTCAACTGAGTAATGGCGTTTCGGCTGTGGGGTCATCACGACCTGCCTGCGTGGTTCTGGCTCCTGCGAGAGAGTGCATGATAGCAAGAGTGGGCAGGCCCGGCAAGTGCTATTCTGCTTCGGGCTTCTGCTCAGCCAGCCAGCGCGCCAGGTGGTCGCGCAGGCGCCGCGCGCCGGCCGGGTCGGCGCCGTGGGTGCTGACGGCGATCGTTGCGCCGTGGGCGCGATGCACCGCTGGCACATGAAAATCGCCCTCGGCCGGCGCGTCGGCGACGTTACATAAGATGTTGGACTGTGCAGCCTCTCGCGCCACACTGGCATTCACGGCGCGCTGGTCGGTGGCGGCGAAGGCCAGCCGCGCGCCGGCGAGATCGCCCGCCGCAAAGGGGCGCGGCTCCCACTCTAGCTTCCCAGCATCGGCCAGGGCGCGCAACCCGGCGGTGAGGGCCGGGCTGATGACGCGCACCGCCGCGCCCGCCGCGATCAGGCCCGCAACTTTGCGCGCCGCCACTGGCCCGCCGCCGACGACGACGCAGCGTGCGCCGCGCAGCCCGGTGAGCACAATCGGGTAGACGGCGGCGGGCGTTTCGGGTGATGGCGGGAGCGTGGGCGGCGGCGCGGGCACGCCCGGCACGACCTCGCAGCGCGCGCCAAGCGCATGGAGCGCACGGCTGGCGGCCGCGCCAGCACGAATCGCGTCGCCGCCGAGGAGCAGCACGGCGATGCCACCGGCAGCGGCATGCTCGGCCAGGAGCGCATATTGCGCGGCAGGCGGCAATGTCGGGCTTGCGGTTTGCACCTGGGGAGCGACGGCTTGGAGCACGGCGGCGGCGACTGAGTCGGCGGGCAGGGCGAGTGTGGCGGCAGCGGGCACCACCTGCGCCCGCACGGTCAGCATGTCGGGCGCGCCCGGCCCTGCGCCAACGATATAGACTGTGCCAGGGGCGGGGCACAAGGGCATGGCCTTCCTCTCCGCTCAAGCCTTCCTTTTTCTCACGCACAAAACGCCCGAATAAGCCGGGCGTAGATCGTGGCGCACTGCTGCACGCTCGCCAGATCGACCCACTCTTCAAGCGCATGCGCGCCCGCGCCGGACGGCCCGAACAGCACGGTGGGAATGCCAGCCGCCGCCAGCGAGGCCGCGTCGGTCCAGTAGGGCACGCCCTGCACCGGCACCGGCCGGCCCAGCACGGCGG
>LJCR01001083.1 GCA_001399705.1 Kouleothrix aurantiaca | reverse complement strand
GGCCTCGACGCATTGGGCCGCCTGCCGAACGTTGCCGACGTGGGCACGGCGCTGGCCCGCCAGCACGCGCTGCCTTCGCGCCAGCCCGGCGAGGACGACGAGAGCGCGGGCATGCGCTACATCCTCACGCATGTGCCCGGCGGCTACCAGCCCGTCGGCGTAGACGAAGTAATTGCCGTGGCACACCAGCTCGGTGGCGTGGCGGTGCTGGCCCACCCCGGCCGCTCCAAGGGCATTTACGCCATTCCCGCCACCGAAAGCGACCTTGCCGCCATGGCCGAGGCCGGGCTGGATGGCCTGGAAGCTTTCTATCCCAGCCACAGCGAGGATCAGCGCGCGTTCTACCGCGACGTGGCTCAGCGCCTGGGCCTGCTCGTCACCGGCGGCTCGGACTCGCACGGGCCGCAGCAGCCGCTGGCGCAGTGGCCGGCCAAGTGGTGCGCGGCCTTTCTGGAGCGCATGGGCGTGTGAGCGGGTGTGGGCGGCGCAAACCCGATGAAATGCAGAACCAAGAACCGAAAGCCGAGAGCCGAGAGCCGAAAACCAAGAACCAAAGAACCGAGAACCGCAAAATCTGTGGATAAATTCTGCGACTTTGGCATGGCCTTGGTTCCTCACAACTCGGCAGTACGTGGCGGTGCGGTGCTACAATGATCGGGAAAATGTGCGGGCACCCATGCACCGGCTTTTGCACGCTGCCAGCTGCAACCTGCTATAGGAGCATTGCAATGGAGCAAACTCACCCCGGGCGTGCGGCGCTGCAGCGCTGGCTCGCTGCGCGGCCCGCCAACTTTTTCGAGGCCGACGGCGTGCTGCAGCGCGCTCTGCGCATGCACTGGGGCGACGAACAGTTCGCCGCGCTGCGCCCGCGCCTGAGCGAGTTCGGCGCGCTGTGCGCCACCACCATCGACGCGGCCGCGCGCCTGAACGACCGCACTGGCAACCACCCGCGCCTCGATGCCTGGAGCGGCATTGGCGAGCATACCGAAGCGATCGAGTTCCACCCCAGCTACCACATCGCCGGCCGCGCCGCCTACGAGTCAGGCGTGCTGGCGCTGCAGGCCGCGCCGGGCAACTTGGTGCAGCAGGCCGCGCTGTTCTACCTGCTGTGCCACAACGGCGAAATGGGCCACGCCTGCCCGATCGCCTGCACCTCGGGCCTGATCCTCGCCCTGCAGCAGCGCGCCGACCCCGCCATCCGCGCGCGTTTCCTGCCGCCGCTGCTGCGCGACCGCTACGACGAATTAGAGCACGGCGCGCAGTTTCTCACAGAAGTGCAGGGCGGCTCGGATGTGGGCGCGAATATTGTGCGGGCCGCGCCGGTGGATACGGAGCCGGGCGCGTGGCGCATCAGTGGCGAAAAATGGTTCTGCTCGAACATCAACGCCCAGCAGTTCCTGATGACGGCGCGGCCTGCTGGCGCGCCCGCCGGCACGCGCGGCCTGGGCCTGTTCCTCGTGCCGCGCACGCTCGAAGATGGCAGCGTCAACGGCTTCCGCATTCGCCGCCTGAAAAACAAGATCGGCACGCGCAGCATGGCCTCGGCCGAGGTTGATTTTGCGGGCGCGCTGGCCTACCAGATCGGCCCGATCGAGCAGGGTTTTAAAACGGTGGTCGAGCTGGTGCTGAACACCTCGCGCCACCTGAACGCGCTGGCCTGCTGCGGGATTATGGCGCGGGCGCTGCTGGAAGCGCGCGCCTACGCGGGGGCGCGGCACGCCTTTGGCCAGCCAATTGCGCAGTTCCCGCTGGTGCAGGAAACGCTGGCGATCATGGCCGCCGAGCGCGACGCCGCGCTGGCTACCAGCTTGTACCTGGCCGCGCTGACCGAACGGGTGCAGGCCGGGCAGGCCAGCGAGCGCGAAACCGGCGCGTACCGCCTGCTGGTCAATCTGCAAAAATACGCCACCGCGCTGGCCGCCACCGAGCTGGCGCACCGCGCGATTGAGGTGTTTGGCGGCAATGGTGCGATCGAGGATTTTTCGGTGCTGCCGCGCCTGTACCGCGACGCGATTGTGCTGGAAAGCTGGGAGGGAACGCACAACGTGCTGTGCCTGCAGGCCCTGCGCGACATGGCGCGCTACCGCATCCACGAGCCGGCGCTGGCCGAAATGGGCGCGCTGCTTGAAGCCGTGAAACAGCCTGAACTGGCGGGGATGTGTGAAGAAGTGCGTGGGGCGGGGGCGCGAGCCGGTGCGCTGGCCGAACGGGTGTTAGCACTGCAAGGG
>LJCR01001084.1 GCA_001399705.1 Kouleothrix aurantiaca | reverse complement strand
ACATTCTGCTGCGCGACGTTGACCTGCCCGCCGCCGGCGCGGGCGACCTGCTGGCCCTGGCCGTGGCTGGCGCATACACGCTCAGCATGGCCAGCAACTACAATCTTGTGCCGCGCCCCGCGCTGCTGCTGCTGGCGAACGGGCAGGCCCGCGTGCTCCAGCGCCGCGAAACCTACGACGATCTGGTGGCGCGGGATGCTTTCCTCTAGCGCAGGATGGTGAGGGATACCAAGTTCGCGTAAACACTTACTTGTTGTCATTCTTCACTCCGCTTGCGCTCCGTTCAGAATCTCTTATTCGTAAGAAAGAGATGCTTCGCTTCGCTCAGCATGACAATTCGGAAGTGAGCATACGTATTTGGCATCACACAGCACATCAAAGTAGGCTTACTTCTGACTTCTGCCTCCTGCCTTCTGCCTCCTGCCTCCTGACTCTTCCCCCAACGACAGAGGCGCGGCGGGTCGAACCCACCGCGCCTCTGCCGGCACGCAGAGATTTCGCTTATTGCCGCTACGGCGTGCCCACCGCAAGCTGGCGAACATCCACCACCTCGGCCTGAGGGAATGGCGCGTTGTGGTGGTGCAGCACCAGCAGCTTGGCCCCACCGCGCGCCGTCAGCACGTCGCCGCGCACCAGGCCAGTGATCGCCCCGCCCTGCACGTCCAGGAAGATCGGGCGTGCCGCCACTGGCGTGCTAAAGATGAAGTTGCTGGTGTTGATCGGCGCAATCGCCGGATTCTGGATGTCGTAGTACAGCACGCCACTGCGCCCACCGCACACCGCTTGCGGCGCGCTCGCCGCGTCGGGCACGCGGTCGACGAGCTGCTTGAAGCCGTTCAGCGCGCGCGCCCGCGTCTCAACGTGGTAGCAGAAGCGCGTTGGCGTCACCTTCGGGCTGTTCGGGTCGGCCGGGTTGCTGGGCATCGCCAGATCTGAGGCCTTGGCGCGCTGGAACATCACCGAGCTATTGAACGGCGCCAGGTCGATGCTCGACTGGATAGGCGGCGTGTACGTGCCCCAGAAGATGAACTGGCTGGTTGGAATGGGCGCGCCGCTGGCCGAGAGCGGGTACAGCACGTTGATGAAAACGTCGTTCGCCATTCCGCCCGCTAGCTCGCCCTGGTTGGCGTTCACCAGCAGGAAGTCGTCGCGCCCATCGCGGTTCGCGTCGATCCACACCTGATACTCAACCTCGTTTGGCGTTGCCCAGGGCGCGTAACTCGCCATACCAAAGTACACATAGGTGAACTGGTCGAGGTTGCGCGTCACCGAGTAGCTGCTGGTCACGCCGACAAAGCGCACATCGGCAGGGCGCAGCGTCGCGCCAATCGTGCTGAGCACCGGGCTGCCCGCCGCCAGCTCAAACGCGCTGGCCAGCGGCGTCTCGGGCGTTGCCGGCCGGTTCGGCACATTCACCAGCCCGGTGTTGCGCGCGCCCGTGTTAGTAATCGGCAGGGCAAAGCTGCGCGCGCCAGGCGCGATGTTCAGCGTGTTGTTCACATCCGCCAATGCCGCCGCGGTTGGCAGCACGGTATACGGCACAGTTGCCAGCAGCGCACTGCCAAAACGTATCGCGCTTCGGCCAATAAAGACACGCTGTTCCAGATCGGTCAAGTCGTCATCGTCGTCGTCGTGGCGGCCCGTTCCAATCAGGAAGGCATCGCCAGCGATCGCGACAAAGGTCTTGCGCGTCAGGGCTTTCTCGGTGGCAGGGTTCGCGCCGGTTTGGAAGAAGGCCACCTCGTGCGTACCCGGCGTAATCGCAAAGTACGGCGAAGCGGCGCCGACGTTCAAGGCGGCCACCTGCAATGCTCCGTCGAGGTAGACATCCACCGGGCCGATCTTCCAATTCGGCTCTTCGATATTGGCGTTGGCGTAGTGCACCAGCGCCTGTGCGGCGGGTGGTGCCGCCGTGATCGTATCGTCGATTGGCAGGATGGCCAGCGCGCTTGGCCGCCCGATCAGCGCCAGCGCATAGTCGTGGCCATCCTGTAAATTTACGGTTGCACTGAACAGCGGCGCAGCGTTTGGCGCGGCATTTTCGCGCCGGATGCGCACAACATGCAGGCCAGCCGTGGTCGTGATATAGTCTTGCACTTCGCGCGAGTCGAGCGACCCGTCGAGCAGCGTGTCGTCAAGGTAGAAATCGATGCTTGGGAAATGCGCGGCATGCGCCGGCCGCACGCGTGTGCCGCTTGCCCCGCGTTCGCCAACGACCTGAATATAAC
>LJCR01001079.1 GCA_001399705.1 Kouleothrix aurantiaca | reverse complement strand
CCGCCGCGTCTGCACCCGCTGCCGAGGCCACCGCTGCGCCCGCCGCCGAGCCGGCTGCCGGTGCCACCCTGAACGGTGTGACGCTGCCCGCCGACGCTGCCCCGCCTGCGCAGCAGGTCTACGTGGTTCACTACGACAACACCGCCGACTTCACCACGATCGACTTCTTTGAGTCGGTCTACAAGCGCGGCGGCGCCATCACCGACGTGCTGTCCGACCCGCTGGTGCGCCTGGACAAGGACTTCAAGGTCAATCCCGCCGCCGCCACCGAGTGGAGCGTCGATGCCAGCGGCCTGGTGTGGACCTTCAAGCTCGATCCGAACCTGATCTGGACCGATGACACGCCCGTGACCGCCGACGACTATGTCGCTACGTTCCGCTACGCCGCCGACCCCAAGCATGCGTGGGATTTCACCTGGTTCTTCCAGGGCGTGATCAAGAACTGGACCGAGGTCGTCGAGGGCAAGGTGCCGGTTGACCAGCTGGGCGTGGCTGCGGCCGACGCCAATAGCTTCACCGTGACCACCGTTTCGCCCGCGCCCTACCTGCCCGCGATGATGCTCTACAGCAACGCGCTGCAGAAGAAAGCGCTGGAAGCCCACGGCGGCCTGTACAACTCAGACCCGGCCACCTCGGTGTCGTCGGGCCCGTTTGTGCTGAAGGAATGGCGCAAAGGCGACCGCTTGGTCTACGAGGCCAACCCGAAGTACAAAGGCACCAACAAGCCGTTCATCCAGAAGATCATCAACATCGGCGCGAACGTCAGCAACGACTTCACCTCCTACCAGGCCGGTGAAATCGACTTTGTGGCCGGCGCGAACCTGTCGCCCGCCGACAACGAGATCATCGGCGCCGACCCCGACCTGACCAGCCAGGCGCACTCGCACTACGGCGACTTCCGCACCGACTACCTGTTCTTCGACACCAAGAACCCGCCGTTCGACAACCTGAAAGTGCGCCAGGCCTTCAGCCACGTGATCGACCGCGACACGATCATCCAGTCAATCATCAAGCCCACGCAGGGCATCCCGGCCTACTCCTTCCTGATGCCGGGCTTCCCCGACGCGAACTCGCAGGGCCTGAAAGACATCCAGAGCTACGACCCGGCCAAGGCCAAGCAGCTGCTGGCCGAAGCGGGTTTCCCCGACGGCAAGGATTTCCCCAAGCTGACGCTGTGGCTGCGCAACGAGGCGCCAGTGCGCCAGGCCATGGCTCAGGCAATCGCCGCGTCGATCAAGCAGAACTTGAACATTGACGTCGAGGTCTCGAACAAGGAAAACAAGACCTTCACCGACGCGATGAACGCCAAGCCGACGCAGATCCAGTTCGGCATGGTTTCCTATGGCTTCGACTACCTGGACGCCTCGAACATGCTCAGCGTGTGGCTGAGCGGCGGGCGCCACAACTGGAACAACACGCAGTTCGACGACCTGGTGAAGAAGGCCTCCGCCTTCACCGGCGACGCCGCCGAGCGCACCAAGATGTTCCAGGACGCCGAGAAGCTGCTGGTGTCGGATGTCGGCGGCGTGTTCATCTACCACCGCACCGTCAGCGACATCTACAAGCCGTACCTGAAGGGCACCGAGCTTGAGAAGGATGCGAACGGCGTAGCCGCCATGCACTGGCCGGGCTACTCGGGCTACAGCCGGCTCGTCGGCTCGATGTACATTTCGAAGGACGTCGGCAACCGCCAGATTCCGTAGTAGCCAGCTGTGAATTTTGAGTGTTGAGTTTTCAGTTGGGATGTTCTCAACTGAACACTCAACACTCAAAATTCAACTTCCAAAGGGGTTGAAAATGGCGCGTTACCTGCTTGGACGGCTCATCGGCATGGCCATCGTTTTTATTATCGTTTCGATCGCTGCATTTTTGCTGATGCACTCGGTGCCCGGCGGGCCGTTTGACGAGGAGAAATCGCCGCTGCCGCCGGCCGCGCGCGCCAACATCCTGCGCAAATACGGCCTCGACAAGCCGCTGTACGAGCAATATGCGCGCTATATGTGGAACGCGCTCCACGGCGATTTCGGCACTTCGTTCCAAAGCCCCACCGAAACAGTCATTCAGCTGATCGGCCGCGCCTGGCCGACGAGTATTATGCTTGGCGGGCTGGCGATGCTGATCGCCTTCACGCTTGGCCCGCTCTTCGGCCTCCTCGCGGCCGTGAAGCAGAATAGCTGGATCGACTACGTGGTCACATTCCTTTCCACGCTGGGCCTCCCCGTGCCCCGT